>NZ_BAAGTT010000046.1:0-140030 GCF_054781775.1 Spirosoma areae
CTCATCAGCGTCGGTTAAGGGTGGATTATGAACGTTCGGTAAAGGTCTCCGAAGCGATGATCCAACTGGCAATGATTCGTATTATGATTCGACGTTTTTAATTTTTAGACAGCCTCTAACGAAGTAGCAATTTCGAAATCAGCTATCTGTGGCTGGCATAATTTTATGATTACCCAATCTAACGCTACGCTTCCGCTTTTACATACGCTTGACTATGAGCAACTCATTCGCATGGTCGAGGAGTTGCAGGAAGAAAAGCGGATGCGCGAAGCTTTCTCGCATATTTCCGAAACTGGCTCCAACGATGCCGCCCTAATGTGGCGCGGACGAAACCGCTTTCTGGCCGAAAACGTCCCGCCTGTATCTATCCGGCCAGTCCCAGAGAAAAGCTATCCCAATCCTGAAGGCGGAACGCACCGAATTATCGACGGTGATAACTTGGCTGTGATGCGTTCTCTTCTGACTGAGTTCCGGGGTGGACCCAAAACCGGCTTTGACGTGGTGTACATCGACCCACCCTATAATACGGGTAAAGACACGTTTATTTACAACGATAGTTTTCGTTTCAGCAAAGCTGAAACGGACCGAATCAAAAAGTCAATCCGGTCGGTCGAGAAAAGTATATCGCTTGACGACCCATCGCGGCATACGAAGTGGATTAATCACATAGCCCCGCGACTGTGGGCAGCCCGTAAACTGCTCAAACATACCGGCGTACTAATAATTTCGATTGATGAACACGAGTTACCGCGCCTGTGGTTACTACTCGAAGAAATGTATGGTGAACGCAACCGACTGGCAACCCTCATCTGGGAACGCTCCCGCAAAAACGACGCGAAATATATCTCTGAAGGCCATGAATACATGCTGCTTTGGGCAAGAGATAAAGAAGCGCTTGATGAGTTGGCAAAAGAAAAAGGTAAATGGCGTGAGCCGAAACCTGGGTTACAGCCATTTCTGGAAGAATTTAATCGGCTATGTGGGTTGCACAATGATTGTAGCGAGATTTCTAATGGCCTTAGAACGTTTGTACGCGGTATCAAAAAAGACAGCCCACTTTGGACGATCCGACAGTATATCGGTGTAGATTCAAAGTATAAAGAATTGGGGCCATTCAAAGAGGAGGATGCATCATATCCAAAACCTGGCGGTCCTAAATATGATGTTCCTCATCCAATTACGGGAAAGTTCGTGAAAACGCCTGATAAAGGCTGGCGTGCTACCACTTTAGATGACTTTAAAGAGTTCATGAGTAATGATTTAGTCGTTTGGAAAGGAGTGGGAACTCCAAAAATCAAAAAGTACTTATTTGGTGGCCGTGAAAATGACGTGATCACTTCCGTTATACAAAAAGAATCCAGACAGTCTGTAATGACTCTTAAGTCTTTGATAGGGTTTGAAGATGCGATAAGCCACCCTAAAGATCATCTTATTTTAAAAAAACTATTTGGGTTGGCTACTTGGAATAATCCTAATGCGACCATTTTTGACCCTTATGCCGGGAGCGGCACAACTGGCCACGCGGTGTTGGCTATGAACGCCGAAGATGGGGGTAATCGCCGGTTTATTATGGTCGAAAATGGGGACCCGACTAACAAGAAAATCGACCGGGACCTGTATACCGAACGCCTGACCGCCGAGCGAATTCGGCGGGTGCTGTCGGGGCAGTGGGCTGATGGTAAAGATCACCCGGCTCTACCGGGCGGCTTCACTTTCTACGAGGCCAAACGGGCTGTCAACCGCAAGTCGATCATGGAGTCAACGCGGGAGAACATGGCCGATATTATTTTGCAAATTATTGAAGAAGATTCTAACCGGCACGATTGCCGGATGGATGGCTATAAGTACCTAATTGGCAAAACCCGTTTGGGCTACGGTATTGCGCTGGTTTGGGAAGCGGGCAACTCCGACGGTAATCAGCCCCTGACGCGCCAGATTCGCTCCGAAATCATGAAAGAAGCCGACCGGGCTGGAGTAACTAAGCCCGTGTATATTTACGCAGTAGCTAACGTATCGCCCGTAAATGACTCGCTGTATCGGTTTCAGCAAATCCCGGATTCTATTTTGGTTCGGTTAAATTTATTGGACGAAGACGACAATTAAGCTGTGCAACTGACCCGCGATTCCCTTAAAAAATTCCAGACCGAAGCCGGTGGTGCCTTGTCACTAATGCTGGCTACTTATCCTAATCCACCTTACCGCAAGAAGTTCGACGAAGACACTGGGGAGACACTGCCCTTTTTGACTCGGCTGCGGGCCATAACGGGGAGTGGTAAAACGCCCATGCTGGCCATGTGCGCGGCTGACTTGGGTGATGCCATTGTGCTATGGACTACTAACCGAGGGGCGGTTATTTCACAAACGGCTACTAATCTGAGCGCAGGTGGTAGCTATGCTTCGCTGTTGCCCGACGACGCGCAGGTGCTGGAAATGGCTGATATGCAACCTATCGACTGGACGGATGTATGTTCGGCTCGAACCGGCCTGACTATTATTCTGGCAACGGTAGCCCTGTTTAACCGTGATGGTGAAGTATTAAAAGTACATCACGACCGCAATGGCACAACGTTTTGGGAAATGCTTGGTGGTAAAGGTCCCGAAGGGCGGAAACGGGATTTGTACGTCGTTTATGACGAAGCACACGGTGGTACGGCGGCTCAGTTCTCGCGCTTAACCGAATTAGCTCCCCGCGCACTCATACTGGCCTCCGCTTCTGACTTACCTGACGGCTTACAAAAACTCCTGCCCGGCGATACAGGTGATAAAAAAACAGCCGCATTACAGGCTCAGACCGTTGTTGTGCCTACTGCCGAAGTCGTTAAGGAAGGCTTACTGAAAACACGCCTTTATTTGGTAGACTGCAACACTACCCGGCTGGATGCGTTGCGGGAAGCCAATAATAAATGGCTGGAATTGAGTCAGAAACTACAGCCGATTAACGAGTGGCCGGTGATGTGCTGCATTGTCAACGGGACGCTGGAAGGACTGGAAGTGTGGGATATGCTAACCCAAACGCTGGGCGTTGATCCAAGCCGCGTGGCTGTTCACTTGGCCAACGTAAACGGAGCAATGGCAGCGGCCAATCCCAACGCTCCCTGGCCCAAGTTGATTGATACGCACAAAGCTAAAAAAACGCCTGAAGCCCTTCGTAATGAAGGATATACGCATCTGATCTGGAACCTATCGCTGCGGGAGGGATGGGATGAACCTTGGGCATATGTGGCTTATCTGGACGGGATGGGTAAATCGTTGATTGACATATCGCAGAAGATTGGTCGTTTTCTACGTCAACCCAACGCCAAACCATTCGATGATGGTGATTTAAATTCAGCCTATTTCTATTTCAATGTACCCGACAAAGAGTTTGCCGATGTTGTACGACACACGCAGAATGAATTGGCCAGCGATGGGTACGAAATTATTTCGATTAACGGTAACACAACCCGCCCAAAAAGTTCGCGGGAGTCGCCGGTTAAGCGTTTGGTACAACTGCCAACGGTAGCCGTGTGGTTTGGCGAAGACCTGAACAAACTGGATCAGATTCTGCTAAACAACGTTCCGCTATTTGCTGATGAAGAACTGCGTGCGCCGGGGCGGGTAGTAACGCGAGTACTGAATCTTAGACAAAACACCGAAGATGGTTCGTTGTACAAAGAAGAACAACGGGACGAAAATACCGAAGTAAGCGTGTGGAAGTGGCTCGTAATGAGTCGGCTGGCAACAACTGATAAGCGCATTGCCAGCCAAAGTGGAACTCGTTTTTCGGCTAAGGTGAAGGAAAACCCGCGTCTAAAGCAAAAAATACAGATTGGCTCACCGGCTATGACCACGCTGAACGCGAATCTCTCAACCATCGTCAAGCAGTTGAACAATGAATTTTTGCTGGAACATGAACCTGACCAACAATACAAGATAAAGTCATTTAATCTGGTTTCGCCCGATCTGCAAACGGATGATAATGCGAAGCGAGAACGCTATCGGGTACGAAAGTTTGTCAATTCACTCCACGAGGAATATAACGGCATGAACTCGTTTGAAGTAGAATTGGCCGAAGCGTTGGACACGCTTGGTCTGGACTGGTGTCGGAATCCATCAAAAACTGGCTACGGTATTCCAATACCCGAAGTTGGGGAAGGCACTACCAATTTCTATCCCGATTTTCTGCTGTGGTCGCCAAAATGCTTGTGGGCCATTGATCCAAAAGGATCGCATCTGCTTAACGACGCCATTCGCAATAAGCTGATGGGCGTGTCGGATGTGGAAGACTTGCCGCTCAAAATCCGGGTGGCTTTCGTGGTGGAGGGCAGATGGGAGTTAGGTGTCGACAATCGCCCACAACCTCGTGGTAAAGAAGGTTGCACACTGATTTACAAAGCAAAAAAGCTAAGTACCGTGAGTCGCTGAAGTTGCTGGTTGAAGAGTTTAAATAGGTGGGTGGTTAGGCGTAGATTAACTACTTACCGCGCACGCAATTTTGAAGTCGACTCCATAACCAGTAAATTTATACTGAAACAGAACGCAGAACCCAGTCAGCTTGTGTTTGATGTAATTGACTTCATACAGGACATCAGCCCAGTGCATCACGATGTGACAGCGGATGCACCACACAACCAATCGCCCTCATTACTTGTTGCGTAAGTATTGCCGTTTTATAAACCATAGCGGGTAAAATCGAAACTGGTATTACTTTTGCATTACAATGGGTCAATCCCCTTTCTTTATGACACCTGTCGCCCAATCGACTGAACACCAATTAAATGACCAGATGCGGGCATGGTTCGATAATTTTATGAACCACCTCCGGGTGGATCGCATGTCGCTCGAAACGAACACCGCTACCACTGAAAAGCAGAGTTTTTATCAGCGCATGGCAACCGCCAACGCTGCCGATTTAGCCTTAACGTCTCGCACACAAAGTTCACAGTATTTTTTAGGTCGGTTAATTCTGGACTACGTTGAAGAACTAAAACAGCGACTCGTTGAACCGCGCCAATTAGCAATGGACTTTTCGGATGCGAGCGTTTTGGTCTGGGCAGAAATTGATGACGATGATGAAGTAATGGAGGATCAACTTCGGCTGGCTCAGGCGAAAATCAACGCCCAATACAGCCAATACGGATTTTATTTGTCCTCAACCATTGTGGAGACGAGCGACTGCCTGGCTATTCCATCTCATTATCAATCTATTCTTAAGTAGCGTTTGCGTGGCGAGTTTTCAGGAACACATTGCTCAGGCTAATCATAATTTAGACTTTTTAGAGCAGACGAATAAATCTATTACTACTTTTTGGGACTGGCAGGTAACGGCGGCTTTCTATGTGGGCGTTCATCTGATCAATGCACATCTGGCCCAAAAATCGGGGCTGAGTTTTCGGTCTCATCAACAGGTTGACGAAGCACTTAATCCATTCAATCAACTGTCTGTTACGCGGCTGTCCCAGGCTGACTATCTGGCATACGATAAGTTGCAGGGTTTGGCCCGTCGTGCCCGCTATTTATGCAACGAAGAGCGTAGCAATAAAGCCACAACAGTTCATTTTACTTACGATAAGCACTTTGCTCGCGCTATGCGTAATCTGGATACGCTTATTGGGTTCGTTGAAAAAGAGTATAATGTCAAACTGAAACGGGTATCTATAAAATGTATAGAGCTAAAGAAGAGCGGCTTACAGAATATAGTTGTTATCTGATAAAATAAGAGTCTATTACCGACCCCTCACCCCGGAATCAATGACTCTTTAAACATTGGCCGACTTCGTTTCTTAGACGCCTGCTCATAGGCATAACCCATTGCGAGTAACGCGCCTTCCTGATACGCTCCGGCGATGAGGGAGAAGCCGACGGGCAGGCCGTGAACGCTACCCATCGGAACGGTCAGGTGCGGATAGCCCGCCATCGCAGCCGGTGGACAGAAGTAAAAACCGGTGTCGTAGTCGCCGTTGATCAGGTCGATGCAACCCGCTGGGCCGATACTTATACCGCCAATAGTATCCAGCTTATTGGCCGCCATGAGCCGGTCGATACGCTGGCGCCAGGTTCGGGTTTTGGCCAGCGCGTCGGTGTACTCTTTACTCGTCAGATCGCCTTTGGCTTCGCTGCTTTCGAGGGTTTCCTGTTTGAAGAAGGGCATGGCGTTGGCCTCGTTTTGCCGGTTGAAGGCAATCACGTCGGCTAAGGACTTCACCCGCGCGTTGGCCGTCGACAGGTAGCGGTTGACGCCAGCCTTAAATTCGTACTGCAGTACGGTAAACTCAGCCCCGCCCATCTCCCGAAGTTCGTTCATCAACTCAACTTCCACGACGGTGGCGCCCTGTTTTTTCAATACTGCAATGGCTTCTTTGTACAAGCCAATGACGCCCTCGTGCCCGTTCAGAAAGGATTTTTCGATACCAATCCGTTTGCCCGACAAACCGCCCGCTTTCAAAAATTGTGTGTAGTCGGTTGCGCTCTTGCCCCGGCTTTCGAGGGTAACAGCATCGGCTGGGTCGACGCCCGCCAGCACACCCAGCAAAATGGCCGCGTCGGTTACGGTTCGCGTCATTGGCCCGGCGGTGTCCTGCGTGTGGGAGATGGGAATAATCCCGCTGCGACTGACCAGCCCCACCGTGGGCTTGAGACCAACCAGACCACAATGCGACGCGGGGGCAATGATGGAGCCGTCCGTCTCGGTGCCCACCGCAACGGCGCACAGATTGGCCGATGCCCCCGAGCCGGAACCCGAACTGGAGCCGCTTGGATTCCGGTCCAGTATGTAGGGGTTCCGGGTTTGGCCACCCCGACTACTCCAGCCGCTGCTGGAACGGGTTGACCGGAAGTTGGCCCATTCGCTCAAATTGGTTTTGCCCAGAATGACCGCCCCCGCCTGCCGCAACCGGGCAACGATAAACGCATCTTTGGCGGCTTTATGCCCTTCTAAGGCTAACGCGCCAGCCGTAGTCATCATCTGATCGCCGGTGTCGATGTTATCCTTTATGAGTACCGGGATGCCATGCATCGGCCCCCGAAGTTTACCGGCTTTCCGTTCGCCATCCATCGCTTTCGCCATCGCCAGGGCATCAGGATTGACCTCAATCACGGCGTTCAGGTGCGGCCCTTTCTTATCAACAGTTTCGATGCGGTCTAAGTAAAGTTGTGTGATGGCTTCGGACGTGTACGCACCCGACTGCATTTGTTGTTGCAGGTCGTTGATGGTTAGCTCATTAAGCGCAAACTCGTTGGCAAAGGGAGTGGCCTTGTTTTCTGAGTTTGCCTCTTTAGGCGATGAGCAGGCACTTACCGCCATCGTTGTAGCGGATACCGAAACAACTGAACTGGTCTTGATAAAACTCCGTCTGTTCATAAAAGAGGTTGTAAAGCCTGGACGTTAACTGGCCATGAAGTTAATCAGACTTTATAGTTACAGTCGTTTAAAGAGGTTGTTTTTCTTAACTATTATCGGTGGTAGTTTGTCCCGTTGTATGTTTCGTATCCTGATTTAATGCCTCCGTTGCATAGCGATTGCCATTAACAAATTGTGAACACCAAACGATAGGCCCTGATTCAGGTTGTTTGTAGAGACAGGCGTTTGGTCATCCGTTGATGCCTTTCACAACGTTTTTATCATACACGTATGCAACCGATACACTTATTGACGGGTATTTTCTCTAACCTGTTCACGCTGGCCCTGCTCGGCACCGATATTTACGTATGGCGGCAATGGTATCGCCTTAAAGACAGCCCCTATGAGTATGTGCGCGACGATGCCCAGCGTTACCTGCTCTGGGCCATTGGGATATTGGTACTCGTTCTGTTAGGCGGATTCATCCTTAGATTATTAATCGGCAAATCAGGCTTCGACGAACCGACGATGGAGCGAAGCGAAGAATCAACCACGCTCCAACGACCCGAAGGACATAAGCTATTCGTTGAATTCAGCGGCCCTAAAGTTGCCCAGCCGCTGATTCTGATTCACGGCTGGAGCAGCGACAGCACGCAATGGTATTACCTCAAAAAACGCCTGTCCAAATCATACCGGCTAATTATGATGGACTTGCCAGGCCTGGGCAAATCGGAGAAGCCGCAGAATAAAGACTATTCTCTCGACAAATTCGCCCGCGATTTAGACGCCGTAATTGATCTGGCCGGTCCCCGCAAGCCAATTGTGCTGGGCCACAGCATTGGCGGCATGACAATCCTGACGTATTGCAAGCACGTCAATGCCCGGTTGCAGGATCGCGTCGCGGGTTTAGTGCTGGTCCATACAACCTTCACCAATCCCGTCAAAACATCGATTCTGAGCGGGCTACTAACGGCTATAGAGAAGCCGGTTCTGCGGCCCTTGTGTCATCTGCTGATTTGGTTTGCCCCAGTGGTACAGCTCAGTAATGTGATGAAATACATGAACGGATCACAACACATGACCAATCATTTTACGGGCTTCGCCGGTACGGAAACGCGCGGGCAGTTAGACCATGTATCCAGATTAAGTGCCTTCAGTCCAGTGGGTGTGATTGCGCGGGGGATGCTGGCCATGTTTGACTATGACGCCACCAATATTCTGTCCACCATCAACGTGCCCGTGCTGGTGATTGCCGCTGCCCAGGATAAACTCACGAAGCCCGTAGCCAGCGAGTACATGCATCAACAGATACCCAATGCTGACCTGGAAGTTCTGCAACCCTGCGGCCACATGGGTGCCCTGGAGCGGGGCGATGAAATGGCAGAAGTTGTTGACCGGTTTGGGCAGACCATTGGCAAACGTGAGGTTAGTATTTAGTGGAGATTCGACAAAATCTGCTGCTTTAGCCTAATCAAACAGAAATAGCATAAACAAGCTGTTTTTCACTAAGAGAAGTCATTCAGATTAAGTTTCTTAGCGAAGACAGGCGTAAAGATAACGGCTTGGAAATAATCCAATAAAATTCGGGTAATGCGTAATAGCGACCTTTGTGCTTTCAAACAGCCCCTGAAGCATCGGCTACTGTTTTACAGTATATATTTGACAAACAGATAGTTAATCGTTAATCGTACAGGCTTCACCGGCGCTAACTCAACGCGTATGAAGATGCTACTCTACGTTGTAGCCGTTGCTGCTGGCTTCGTATCCCTCGCCAGCCTTGACGTTAACATTGCCCTCTCTACATCCATAACCGTCGATTCGCTGGGAGCCTGCCAGGGCGTGAGTTATCTGGGCGGTAAAGCTTATTTGTACGGTGACCGCGAAGTGGGTATGATCCGTACCTACACGGTTGGGAAGGGCGCGCTGACCTACACGGGGCAGGAAATCAAACTCACTGAGGGTGGCAAAGACGTGATCAATCACCCCACCGGCATTGCCTGTAACTCAACCGGGCCAACCTTCATCGGCAACAGCATCCGCCTGAATCCCGAAGGAACCAAATGGCGGGCCGTGCTCTACTGCGTGGATTGGGCGGGCCTGCTCCGCACCGGAACCCTCGATGGCAACCTGCTCAACACCATCGAAGACGACGCCTGCATTCAGGGAACCCGGCCCGAATATGTCCAATACGACAATAGCTGGTACGTGGCAACGGCAGACTACGGCAACAAGGCCAACGAAGTCCGGCTGTATGATCCGGCACGGCTGGCAAAAGCAAAAAAGACCAGCGAAGTGGGCGTCGTTGTGAAGAAATTCACCTGCTCGCCCTGGGTACAAAACCTCCACTGGATTCCGGCAAAAGGTGTGCTGGTGCTGATTCAGAACCAGATTGAAGGGCGACGGTGGCGGTTTACGTTCGTGGATTTGAAGAAATCCATCGAAGCAGGAAAAGAGCAGGTTATCAAGACAATTGACATTGATAAAGCCGATGAATTAGAAGGCTTTACGCTTCTCAACGATCCGACGACGGGCATTGCCGTTACGTCGTCGCGCAGCAACAACGCGCATTTTATGAGCCTCGGCTGGTAGTGCCTACAAACCTAAACGGTTTCCAAAAACCGTTTAGGTTTAATGCCTTTACAACCAAATTTCAATCAATCTATTGACATGAATCGCTACTCAACTCAATGGGGCAGGCTTTTGATTTGCCTGTTCCTGCTGGTCAGTTTGCTGACCTATCGAACGGCCCAGGCGGGCAACCTGCCGGTCACAGGCATTTCGGATGCCGCCCGTGTGTCGGGTGTGGTGACAGACGAACAGAATCAGCCGATTCCAGGCGTGAACATCGTGGAGAAACAGACCCGCAAAGGAACCGTGACGGATGCCAACGGGAAGTTCACCATCGACGTAAATTCGGGCGCAACGCTGGTTTTTTCGTCGGTTGGGTTCGCCACGCAGGAGATTGTGGTGGGGTCGCAGCAGACCCTCAACGTGATGCTGAAAGAAGACGTTAACCAGTTGAACGAAGTCGTAGCCGTTGGGTATCAGACGCTACGAAAGAGCGACGTAACCGGAGCTATTTCCAACGTGAAAGCCCGCGAACTGAACATGGCGGCTCCAACGCTGGGGCAGGCATTGGTCGGCAAATTAGCCGGGGTGCAGGTGGCGCAGACAAGCGGTGCGCCTTATGTCGGCACGAAGATTCGGGTGCGGGGCATCGGCTCCATCAACGCCAGTTCAGACCCGCTTTATGTCATCGACGGGTTTCCGGCAGGCAACGACGTGTTTATCAACCCAAATGATATTGAAAGCATCGACATCCTGAAAGATGCGGCTTCGGCGGCCATCTACGGCTCGCGGGCGTCTGGTGGGGTCGTACTCATCACAACTAAGCGCGGGAAAGACGGCAAAGGAAAATTAGAGTACGAATACCAGTTCGGTATCAATCAGTTGGCGAAAAAAGTGAAACTGCTGAACTCGGAGCAGTTTGTGGATTTGCTAATTGATGCCCGCAACAACACCTACCGCGACCTGATGCAGAATGCCGGGCGGCCATTCACGGCGGCTAACTTCTCGGACCCCAACGCCACGCGCATCGCTAATGTTGGCAATGCCGGTTCGGTAAGCATTCCCACACAGGTTTACGACTTCGCCAGCCAGAAGGCCATCAAACCACAGTACGACACCGACTGGCAAAATGAATTATACCGAAACGCACCCATGAGCCGACACAACCTGACGTTTTCGGGCGGCAGCAATGGCGTTCGTTTTCTGTTGAGTGCCGGTTATCAGGGTCAGCAGGGAATTATCGTAGCCACCAAACAGGACCGGATTAACCTGCGGGCCAACGTCGATGCCGACATCAGTAAGAAGTTTAAAGTCGGGGCCAGTTTTTTCGTGACCTCGACCAACAACCGCGAAGTGCAGGAAGGCCGATTTAACCAGGGGCCGATTCTGGGTGCGCTGATTTTTCCGCCTATCTTCCGGGCTTACGACGACAACGGCAATTTAATTAAAAACGAAGCAGCCTCACAGCAGCCAACCTTTGGGTATCAAACCATCGAAAATCCGGTGGCACTGGCGATGGAAACCAACATTACCCGCAAAGGGCTGCGTGGCACTTACAACGGAACAGCCAGCTATGAAATCATTCCGGGGCTGATTGCCAAAGCCAATCTTGGGTTGCAGACCTATAACGAAAAGTACGAATACTACCTGCCCACCAGCCTGAGCAGCGGTAATCAGCCCCCTTATTCACCCGCGTCTGTTGCTGCAGCCCGTGCCAATGCCCAGACGACAACGATTCAGAACGCACTCGGCGAGTTTACGCTTACCTACAACCGGCAGTTTGGTCTCCATAACCTGAATTTGCTGGGAGGCTACACCGCCCAGCGCATCGACGGCGACCGCATCAGCGTATCGGCGCAGGGCTTTCAGAATGACCGCGTGCAGGAAATTACAGGCCGGGGAGCCGACCCCAGCAATTTCTTCCTGAACACGGGGGGCGGTGAACTCGCCACCGGCAAATACACCGAAACGCTGCTGTCGTATCTGGCGCGGGCTACCTACAGCTACGATGAACGCTACTTCCTGACGGCCGCTTTCCGAACCGATGGCTCGTCGCGGTTTGGGCCGCTAAATCGCTGGGGGGCTTTTCCGTCGGTGTCGGCGGGCTGGACGGTCTCCAACGAACCGTTTTACCGCGATTGGCTCGGCGATGCGTCGACGCTCAAACTGCGGGCAAGCTGGGGCCTGACGGGGAACTACAACATCGGGAATTATAACTACCTGCAAACGATGGCGAATCCTGGCGGGGCGGTGTTTGGGAATGGAGTCATCAATACGGCGGTGTGGGCCGGGCCAATCAAAGACCAGCGTCTGGGCTGGGAATCTACCTCGCAGTATAACCTCGGTGTCGATTTGGGGCTGTTCAACAATCGGTTGCTGCTGATTGCCAATGG
The DNA here is from genome assembly GCF_054781775.1 of Spirosoma areae. Taxonomy (NCBI): domain Bacteria; kingdom Pseudomonadati; phylum Bacteroidota; class Cytophagia; order Cytophagales; family Cytophagaceae; genus Spirosoma; species Spirosoma areae. The sequence continues at coordinate 12,280 of NZ_BAAGTT010000046.1, forward strand.
TTACCTGAGTTATTCGTACAACCTGCTGTTCAACCAGCCGGTGTCGGCTATATCGGGAACATCGACCATCCTGACCAACCTGCGCGGCTCCAAAATCAGGAACCGGGGCGTTGAGCTTCAGATTGATGGCCGGGCCGTTTCGACCGACGACTTCAAGCTGACGTTGAGTGGCAATATTTCGTTCAACAGCAATTTAGTGCTGAACATGGGCGGGGCCAACACCATTTTTGGGGTGGGCGCCGAGCGGCAGTACATCACCCACGTTACGCAGGAGGGCCAGCCGGTCGGGATGTTCTACGGCTTCAAGGTGATTGGCATGGTGCGGGAGAAAGACATGGAAGCACTGGCCCAGGATAACGCCAGCTACAACGCAGCCACGCAGACGTTTACCGCCGGTTATATACGCAAAGGCCCAGCCCGGTCGGTGGCGTCGAGCAATCCGCTGCGTCCCGGCGACCTGTTGTTTGAAGACGTGGACGGAAACGGGGTGATTAACGATGCCGACAAGCGCGTCATCGGTACGCCGTACCCAAAGTTTACCTATGGTTTCTCGGTCACGGGCAACTACAAAGCCCTGGATTTCAACGCATCGTTCAATGGCACGCAGGGCAACGAGGTGCTCGATGGGCAGGATTACTACGTCTACAACATGGAGGCATCCGGCAATCAATACGCCGATGTCACGCAGCGCTACCGTTCCGAAGCCGAACCGGGCAACGGACAAGTCTATCGGGCGTCGCGGGGTGGCACGCAGAGCAACAGCACCCGCCTGTCCTCCTTTTATCTGCAGAACGGCTCATTTCTGCGCTGCACCAACATCACGCTGGGCTATACCCTGCCCGCGTCGTTGCTGGCTACTGTGCGGGTGAGCGGCCTGCGGGTGTATGCCAACATCAATAACGCGTTCACCGTCACCAAATATAAAGGCTATAACCCCGAAGTTGATTACAATGCCGGGGCTAACCTGACTCCCGGCGTCGACTACGGTCTGTATCCGCTGGCAAGGGGCTATAACGTTGGCGCGAAAATTACTTTCTGAAAGCTTTTTTATCCGCCGGACTAAAACCCAGCGAACAATTAAAAAAATCATGAAATACATATCATTTTTTCGACTCCTGCCGGTGCTAACCCCACTCTTATTAGGGGCCTGTAGCCAGGATTTTCTTGTCCAGACCGACCCGAACGCGGTGGCGGCTGCAGACTACTACCGCACAGAAAATGACGTGCTGCTGGGACTAAACGGCGTGTACCAGGCCCTGCGAAACAACAACGGTATTGCCGAAGGCAGCGGACTTTACGCCGAGCAACGCTCGGACAATACCGGCACCAACGACAACCAGTCGAACGCGGGCGAACCGTTTCAGTTCAATGACTTTTCGCTGTTGCCGAGCAATACATACCTGAAAAGCCACTGGCTGGCGCTGTATCAGATTGTTGCCCGCGCCAATCAGTTGCTGGCCGGTATGGAAACCGTGACCTTTGCCAAACCGGAAACTAAAGCGCAGTATCAGGCTGAAGCTAAATTCATCCGGGCATTAACGTACTTCCACTTAGTGCGGAAATGGGGCGATGTCCCACTCGTATTGACTCCACTCAGTTCCGAAGAATTGCAGGCCAGCACCTTCCGTGAGAAAAAGGAAAAGGTATATGCACAAATCGTAGCCGACCTGACCGAAGTAGCCAATAGCCCACTGCCCGATATTCAGCCGGCTGCCAACAAAGGCCGCGTTTCGAAAGTAGCCGGAAACGCGCTGCTCGGACAGGTTTATCTGACAATGGCGACGACGCTTGACCCGGCTACTCAGGTGGCTAATCTGAACCAGGCCAAAACGTTTCTGAGCTACGCCTACAGCAAACGGACGTTCGGGACACTGAAAGAGATTCCGTATGCCGACGTATTCGAGGTGAGTAAGAAAACGACCAACCCGGAAACGATTTTTCAGATTGTGTACCGGCAGGGCGACCCCGTTTATTCATCCAGCATTGCTGCTAACAACCAGGCACAGGGCGAAACCATCAACTCATTGCGAACGACCACCGGCACGGGTGGCAACGTGACGCCCGATTTGGTGAAGGACTACGAAGAAGGCGACGCGCGAAAAGATTTCTCGATCAAATTCGCCAACGCAGCCAACGTGAAAGATTACTTCATCACCAAATTCCGTGATGCCAGTGCAACCGCCGGAGCAACGGGATTTGGAGGGAACGACTGGATTTTGCTGCGCTATGCCGACGTAATCCTGATGCTGGCAGAGGTGAATCTGTATCTCGGTGATGAAGCCACCGCTATTGGTTTCTTAGACCAGGTGCGCGAACGGGCCAAATTGCCACTCTATACTGTCGCAAAAGCCAGCCCGGCCTATAGCAGCAAATATCCGACACTCAAACTGGCCATCCTGCATGAACGGCGCGTGGAACTGGCCTTCGAGAATCACCGCTGGTTCGATTTGCTGCGATTCTTCACCAAAGACGAGTTACAGACGTATTTCCGGGCAAAAAATCAGGCGGATTTTGGCGCAGCCAAATTGTCGAACTTCGGCCCGAAAGATTACTACTACCCGATTCCGTTCGATGAATACAAACTGAACCCAACCGGGTTGTATCAGAACGAAGGGTATTGATAAACAAATACCGATTCGCCTGCCTATTCAATAAAATGCCAGCAGACTCCGGCCAGATCAATTAAGTTCACTTCTCTGCCGTAGGGCTGGTCGGTTGGTTTGCCGAGCCGAATAGCAAACTTTTCAGGTAGTCGTTTCTCCGTTATCTCCCGCCAGAATTCGTCAGCATTGCTGATCCGTACAGTGAGCATGAGGTTTTGGGCAAACGCAACGCTGTCGAATTTCTGTAGAATAAATTTACACCCGTCTCGCTCAAAACCGACATAATCGCCAGCCTCCCAATTGATAACAAAACCTACTTCCTGGAAAAACTGAATAGACCCTTCAAAATTATTTCCTGATGGAATAAACGGCTCAAGAGATAGAAACTTCATACTAAAAACGCGATTAGTTCGATCAATAAATTCGTGCAAAAAACCTTACGCCAGTGCACCCTGAAACAACCGCAGCCGCTCGCGAAGCACGTAGCTGCTCACTTCGGGATTCCGGCCGCCCCGACCCGTCATGGCGAAGGCCCGCAGTTCAGGGGAAAGCGTGGCGTATTTGTCTAATGCCTTGAGCCAGACCGCCCGGTCATGGTAGGGCGCTAACAGAACGCGGGCCTGGGTTAGCGAACGGTGCTGTCGGGGCGACCAGATGGGCCTTTGCCGGTAGGCAGGTCCCTGACCATTGAGCAGGTCGGGCAGCGACTGCGGTGGGCAGAGGGGCAGCATTTCGGCCAGCAGATACAACCCCAGTTCCACATTGAGCAGGCGATTAGCCACCATACCGGGGAGGGCATATCGATACCGCAGGAAGGTTGCCAGCGGCTCCTGCCAGCGCAACACGCTGGTCAGGGCCGGGCGGGAAGTAGTGGGATAGGCGGAAGTCAGCGAAGCATTCATTAGTAGTTGTTGTTTATTGTCCCATCAAAGATGGCAGGCAGAGAGCGTAATCTTTTTACGTTGTTCGCCTGGCGAAAAATTTATTTTCGACGCATCAATTCAGGCTACCCGTTACTGCGGTGAAGAACGGTGCGTTGGAAACGAAAACACCAGAAACAGACCGTTGTCGTCAATCAGCCAGTCTTCCTGCATGGCTATGCATACCAGCCAGATCGACACGTCGATTCGTTTTGCCTGATAGCCCTGATTCCGCAAATACTGCTGAACAATCAGCGAGGTTGTGCCGCCTTCGGCCAGAATCAGCGTTGTTGCCGATAAGCAAACGGCCTCAGATGTTAGTTGCTTTTGCGTTGTGTTCATCTTTAGTTCTTGTTCGTGATGTAGCGATAGACCATGCCTTAATTCACCATCTGTTTCAGGGTAATGATCCGGTTGCGGAAAAAACCAACAGTCTTCTCGCTGAAGCGGCTGCGGTCGGTGCTGATGTCATACGCCTGCAACCGGTCGGGGATGGTTGTGTAGGCTTCCAGCAGGGCACACCATACATTACTTTGCTGAATATGACCGAGCATGGCCCGGCCCCGGTTCAGCAGTTTGTGCTGTTTGGGCGTCCAGGTGGGCCGATCCAGAAACGATGGTCCATTGCCGGTCAGCAAACCGGGCAGGGCATCGGGCGAAGCCGTTGGCAACAGTTGCGACAGCAGGAACAAGCCCAGTTCGATGTCTAACAACTGCCCCGCCGACAGCGTAGACCGTTTGCCTGAGCGTGCGGTAACTGCCGATGCGGTCCAGTTGGCCGATGTGTTCAGGGCCGGAAAAAGTTGGGGCGCGTGGCTCCCGATGCGGTTCTGGTTGGGTTGAAATAGCGTGTTCATTTGTAGTGTTGTTTAAAATTCACAGAACAAAGTTCTACCTATCAAAACGTAATCTTTTTACGGTCTTCTTTTTTTGTGAAAAATTTTTTCTCTTTTTTGTAAAAAAAGCTGGGACACGGAGATGCACGGAGGAGCACGGAGATACACAGAGGTGTAAGAAAAAATTCTCTGTGTATCTCCGTGCGTCTTGGTGCATCTCCGTGTCCCAGCCCTTCTCATTAAAAACTATGCCCATAACCCGCTCTGCCTTCCAGCGGTATCGCCTGATCGATGAAATCATCAGCCGCTACCCACGCCAGTTTTCAAAACAGAAACTCTTTGAACTTTGCCAGGACAAATGCGGTATCCGGTCGATTTCGTCCTTAGAGAAAGACATTCAGCGGCTGCGCGAAGACCACGATGCCCCTATTGCCTACGACAAACGGCGAAATGGGTATTATTACACCGACCCGCAGTTTCGGCTGCTCCGGCTCATGCTCTCGCCCGACGACATGGAAGCCCTCGACTACGCCCGCGAGGTACTGACCGCCACGCAGGGCGCATCCGTAGCGGGTGAACTGGCCAACGCTCTCCAGAAAGTGCGGCAGAGTTTAGACATTATCCGCGAAGTAAAAACCGAAACCCTGACCCGCCGGGTGGTGTATATGGAAGAGAAAATTCTGGGTGGCAACCGGCAGTACGTTCCCGTCCTGATTCGGGCCATTAACCTGAACCGGCAAATTACCTTTCGCTACCGCAAGCACGAAACCGCAGTACCTGCCGTTGGGCCGGAGCCGCTCCGCGTGCTGCACCCGATTCTGCTCCGCGAGGTGGCCGATAGCTGGTATGTGATTGGGTATGACGAGAAAACGGGCAAAGAGCGAACCTTTGCGCTGGACCGGATGAGCGATCTGGAACTAACCAACGAGGCCTGCGACGTTCCCCCCGTTGTGCTGACCAGCGTCAGCGAATTGTTTGAGCACATCTACGGCATCACCGACAGCAGCGGCCCGGTGGAGGAGATTGTGCTGTCGTTTTCGCCCCTGTTTGGCCGCTATGTGAAAGCCAAACCCATTCACCAGACGCAGGAGGTGCTGCGCGATACGGATACCGAATGCGTGGTGCGGCTCCGGCTGGCACCCAACCGCGACCTGCTGATGCACCTCCGCTCCTACGGCGAACACCTCACCGTCCTGCAACCCGCCAGCTTAGTGGCCGAACTAAAAACGTCGTTGCAGGCCACGCTGGCGGGGTATTAACTCATGCGTTAGCCAACCCTAAACCAAAAGTATAAATTCTATGCCCTCCTTCACCGCCCTGCTTCAACGCTTCGCCCAAAAAGGGGAAAAGACCGGCTGGACATATATTGACATTCCGGTTGACGTAACCGATTCCCTTAAACCCGGTCAGCGAACGTCCTTCCGGGTGAAGGGAAGGCTGGATAATTTCCCGATCAATTTAGTCGCGCTGTTGCCAATGGGTCAGGCCAATGAGTCGCAGGCCGGGTTCATCATGCCCGTGAATGCCACTATGCGCCGGGGCATTCGGAAAGAGGAAGGCGCCACAATTCGGGTTGAACTCGAAGTGGATAACTCCTCCATCCCGCTCTCCCCGGACCTGATGGTGTGCTTAGCCGATGACCCGAAGGCTATGGCTTTTTTCAATACGTTGCCCAAGGGCCACCAGGCTTATTTCAGCAACTGGATTGAGGACGCCAAAACCATCGAAACGAAAACCAAACGCATTACGCAGGCCGTGATGGGTCTGTCGATGGGCATGGGCTACGGCGAGATGATCCGGTATTTTAAGAAACAGCAGTAAGACATTTGTCAGGTATTGTCAGGAAACTAAGGCTTACCAGGGCGCTGAATGGACTTCCGACCCATCGGACTGCCCCATGCCTGCAACTCCTCTACTGACCACAGCGAGGGGAAAAACACGCGCTGCTGTTGCATAGGCGGCAAATACGTCTGCCAGTTGGTGCCGCCGGTGGCTTTTATGTCGTCGGGTTGTTTGTGTAAATACTGCACCGCCGAGCGCATATGAGCCAGTTTCCAGCGAACATTCACGCTCCAGTCATATTCGCGCAAAGCCATTGCTAACTCGTCAGTAATCAATTCTGCCTGCTCAAGCTGCTTAAATCGCTGATACAGATTTTTAGGCGCATACTCCTCGGCCAGCCGAATTAGTCTTGCCCCATAATGCTGGTCGAACTGTTGCAGCGTAAGCGTTTTTTGCTGCGTCGCTACTTCAACGGCGCCCCGTTTCCAGTACATAAATTCATAGCGTGCGGTGATGGATGGCAAATTGGGAGGGGCTGCTACAAGAAGGTTCTGGAAGTCGGTGGAAACGATTTCGATTTCGCGAAACTGCACCGACTGGAACCCACTTGTGGGCAGCAGCGCCATCCGAAATTTCAGGAACTGGTCGCGCTCCATGCCCGAAATCATTACCGCGAATGACTGCTCCAGCAGCATAAAATACCGATTGATGCGCTGCAGTCGCGCCACGAAAAATTCGGTTGTCAGCAGGTCGGCGTCGGCAATCTGGGCAATTTCGTGCAGGATAAGTTTAAAGTATAACTCGGTGATTTGATGATAGGTAACAAAGATTAGTTCGTCGGGATAGGCGGTTTTGGGATTCTGCAGCGACAGCAGCGTTTCGAGGTGAATATAATCCCAATAGGTCAGGTAATCGGCCTGGAGCAAGCCTTCGAGGTAGGAGGCCATGTCCTGCCCCATAGCCGCAAATTTCTGTTCTAACTGGTTGAGTTTATCCGAAAGCGATTCGTGCATGGTTGAGACGACTCTTATCTAAATAGAACGCAGATTATCATGACTTCTATGATTACGGCTGACAAAAATCATAGAAACCGCGATAATCTGCGTTCATTACTTTTGGGTGGTCGCGACGGGAATCGAACCCATATCAAACGTTTAGGAAACGTCTATTCTATCCGTTGAACTACGCAACCAATCTCTATTTGTTACGAATAGCGTCTAAAACCAGTCGTATAAAACCAGTCGTAATCCTTCTGATAGCTCCCGTTGGCCGCGCTCAACCGTTTGTTGCAACGTTTCTACCTTATCCGTTAGGTGGGCATGCTGCTCTGAAAGTCCTTTTACGACCGCCGTTAAATCATCAACGCGTTTTTCAAGCCTTTCGACCCGCTGGTCAAGCCTTTCAACTCGCTGGTCAACTCTTAACAACCGAACGCCCTGCTGAGCCAGACTCAATTTAAGTTCAGCAATCTCCTGCTTTAGTTGTGCCAGTTCTTCAATTGTCACATCCTGCTTAGCCAGCATTTCGGAAACCACCAGTTCTAATTGATCAAGGCGTTCGCGGTCGTTCATAATTAAATAAGTTAGGCTGCACAAAATTGCCAAAAATCTGTCAGCCTGCCAAACCGTCGCCGTATTCGGCTGATTCCGAAAGGGGTACGTGTACCCAGTTGGGATAGATCTGGTAGTGCTTCTCTTTCACTAAGGTGTAGAGTAGCTCCCGCAATTCGCCCACGTTCTCGCCCGTTTCGGCAGCGATAAAGGCCACATAATCGGCTTTTTGGGCCAGATATGTTTTCTTCAGGTACTCCAGTGCGGTTTGTCTGCGCTCGGCTACCGGAACGACCACTTCTCCGGGCGAATCAACCAATTCGTCTTCTTCATCAAGTGGGTGCAGGCCTTCAATCCATTCCTGTTTTGGAACAAAGCGGTCCATTTTGTTGAAAACCAGCACCATTGGCTTATCAGCGGCTTTAATGTCGGCCAGCGTTGCGTTGACGACCTCGATCTGCTCCTCAAAATTCGGGTGCGACACATCCACTACATGCACCAGAATATCAGCCTCACGCACCTCATCGAGCGTTGATTTAAACGACTCAATCAGGGTGGTCGGCAGTTTTCGGATAAACCCGACGGTGTCGGTCAGCAGAAACGGCAGATTCCCAAGCGTCACTTTCCGCACCGTCGAGTCGACGGTGGCAAACAGTTTGTTTTCGGCAAACACATCGGTTTTTGCCATCGTCCGCATCAGTGTCGATTTGCCTACGTTGGTATAACCCACCAGCGCCACCCGCACTAAGCGGTCGCGTTCTTTCCGCCGGGTCACGCTCTGTTTGTCAATCTTACCGAGCTTTTCTTTCAGAAAGGCAATCCGGTCTTTCACAATCCGTCGGTCGGTTTCCAACTCGGTCTCACCCGGACCACGCATCCCCGTGCCGCCTTTCTGACGGCTAAGGTGCGTCCACATGCGGGTCAGGCGCGGGTACAGGTACTGGTATTGTGCCAGTTCGACCTGCACGCGGGACTGCGCCGTTTGCGCCCGCATCGCAAAAATATTCAGAATGAGCAGGCTGCGGTCCAGCACTTTTACCTCCGTAAATTCGGCCTCAAGATTCCGCACCTGAGCAGGGGTCAGGTCATCATCGAAAATGATGGTATCAACGGGATTATCCAGTATAAACGTTTGAATTTCTTCCAGTTTACCTTTGCCCACAAACGTGCGGGTATCGGGCCGTTCGAGTTTCTGCGTAAACGCTTTCACGGTTTTGACGCCCGATGTCTCGGCCAGGAACGCCAATTCATCTAAATAGTCTTTCGTCTGGTCGGCCGTTTGCTTTTGCGTAATCAGCGCGACCAGTACGGCGGTTTCGGGTTGTTTAAGATTGTCGATCATGTAATCAAATTGGTGTTTAAATGCAGTGTCGGACGTTGGCCTTGCCGCCCTCAAATCCGACACTGCGTAACTAATAATAACGACCCCCGTGGAGTAAAAGTTTCGGCAGAAAACCAGCCCGAACGAGTTGATTAGCCTTATACCTGAACCGTTTTCCACCGCCCCATCCGGAACACCCAGATGGCAAGAACGGCCAGTAAGGTTTCGCTGATGGCAACCGACCAGAACACGCCCAGAGGCCCCCAGTTCAGCAGATTGGCTAATGTATAAGCCAGCGGAATTTCAACTAACCAGAAGCACACAATGTTAATAATTGTTGGGGTTCGGGTGTCGCCCGCGCCATTGAGCGCCTGGCTCAGTACCATGCCATACGCCATGAACAAATAGCCCAGGCAGAACACGCGCAGACACTCAACGGCAATGGCCACGATGCGGGCATTATCATCAAAAAGGCCCACAATCGGAGCTGCACCCAGAAAGAACCCAGCGCCAACAGCCGCCAGAAAGAGCATGTTGCAGAAAGCAGCCCGCCAGGCCGAAGTTTCGGCCCGTTCGGGTTGACCGGCTCCCAGATTTTGGCCCACTAAGGTAGCGGCTGCGTTTGCCAGGCCCCACGAAGGCAGAATGGTGAACACGATAATCCGGATGGCAATCGTGTAACCAGCCACCACATCGCTGCCGAAGACCGACAGAATCCGCATCAGGAAAATCCAGCTCGCCGACGCCACCAGAAACTGACTGGTGCCGCCAATGGCAATACCCAGCAAATTTCGGATGATGTCGGTGTCCGGCGTCAGATCACCCTGTTGCACCTGTACGGCACCGCTTGGGCGCGTCAGGGCGTAAAGCTGATACAAGACGCCAATGCTTCTGCCGATTGTCGTGGCAACGGCTGATCCCAGAACACCCAGTTCGGGGCAAGGCCCCAGGCCGAAAATAAACGCCGGGCATAATACAATGTTGACCCCGTTGGCTAACCACAGCGACCGCATCGCTATCGACGCATCGCCCGCACCGCGCAGGCAGCCGCTTAGCGTATAGAGCAGAATGATGGCCGGTGAACTGGCGAAAATCATGCGGGTAAAATTGGCTCCGTTGGTAATCAGGTGGCCGTCGGCGCCCATTAGCCGCAAAATATCGTCGGCAAACAGAAAGCCCGGCACACCCAGAAGTACGGCAATGGTGATGGAGACAAGGATTACCTGCCCAATGGCCTTACTGGCTGCCCGCGGGTTTTCTTCACCAATTCGGCGTGACACGAGCGCGGTGGCGGCTGTGCTGAGGCCAATGGCAACCGAATACACCAGTGTCAGGACAGATTCCGTCAGGCCCACCGTAGCGATGGCTTCGGTCCCGATTTTGGCCACAAAAAACACATCGACAACGGCAAACAGTGATTCCATCACCATTTCCAGAATCATTGGTACTGACAGCAGAAAAATGGCCCGGTTGATACTACCCGACGTAAAATTGGTTTCTGAACCGCGTAATGCGGCTACGAATAACCGAACGAATTTGGTCATTGGAACAAGAAGACGATGCCGCAGCCAGGTGGCTACAAACAGCGAGTGAATGATGGAACAAATGAGAATGGCTGCCTCATGGCCGACCTATCGGCGGATGGCAGAAATCAGGGGAAGAACGTAAAACCCACTCAGGGTTTTTTAGCGAGGAACTTCATGGGCATTGACCAACCGCCAGCGCGGTCGCAGTTAAGGCTGCAAACCTACGATTTTCTTTGTCAACGCGCCAACTAATTTTGAGTGAACGGTCACTTGTTTACAAAAAACCGCTGTCGATTTGGCCGGGATTCCTGCGGGCTCTATACGCAGGAATCCCGGCCTGACCAAAACTATACTATTGGTCAGGTAGTTGGATAAGCATGGACGAGCCACGCCTTTTTCTGAATGATATCAATGATTTCCTCCAGCAGGAATTTGCCGTTCACCGCTACCCAGCCACTGAACAGGGCGGCATTTATTATCCGTCCGAACGGCCTGTCAAGCGCATTGGTCTGCTGTTGGAGCCATTTTCTACCCTGCCCGGCTGGGTGAATGAGACGTATGTAGATGCCCTCTGGATACACCGTCCCTGGCAGCTTAATCTGGACGGGCTTCCGCCAGATCTGGGTATTGTCTCGCACCATCTTCCCTTCGACGAAACACTGACAATGGGCTTTAATACCCGGTTGGCGGAGCAGTTAGGAGCCGTTGGTTTGCTGGAGCCATTAGGCTACAAACAAGCCCTTGGTGAATTCGTCAAAGAACTGCCGAAACGACCCATTGGCATGATTTTCGACGGTATTGAGCAGGAATTTGACCATCTCCTTACTCAAATCAACACTGTGTTTGGTGGCTACGACCGGGCCGAAGTCGGAAACAGTCAGGCCGGATGGCGGGCCAACAGTTGCCGAATCGCGGTGGTGGGTGCCATGACCGATGAGTTGGTTCGGGAAGCCGCCGGGCGAGGTGCCCATTTATACCTGACGGGCGCTTATCGAAAACCCGGCCAACCGGCGATTGATGAAACGGGAATGGCCTTTATTGCCGTTGGCCACCGGCGCAGTGAGGAATGGGGATTGCGGGCCTTAGCGACGTTGCTGCCTGAACGCTGGCCGGAATTAATTGCGGTAACACCGGAATCAGACCCAAAACTGTTGAGCGAAACGGTGCGCTGACAGGTGATCGGGTCCGGCAATAATCACGACAACATTCGGGGGTCGTCGGCAATGCGGGTGTTGTCGTAGAAGGTGTCCATGAAAGCCATATCATCGTCGGTAATGGTGAAATCCCACACATCGAAATTTTCCTGAATGCGCTCGCGACGTACTGATTTTGGAATCGTAACGACCCCATGCTGCAACGACCACCTCACCAGAACCTGATAGGTTGTTTTGCCATATTTTTCGGCCAGTTCAACCAGTTTAGGGTCATTTTCTTTCTCACCCCGCACCAGCGGAGCATACCCCTGGGGCTGAATGGTGTGCTGATGACAATAATCGAGGACGTTGGGCAGGTAGCAGTAGGGGCTAAACTCAATCTGATTGACGGCGGGTGTAATCCGGGCTTGGGTCAGCAGTTCATCCAGATGAATTGGATAATGATTGGAAACACCAATGGCGCGGGCACGACCGTCGGCATAAATTTTTTCCAGTGCCCGCCAGGTTTCGTGCCGGTATTCTTTCACCGGCCAGTGGACGAGGTATAAATCGACAACATCCAGCCGCAGCCGTTCCAGACTACGGTTGAAGGCCCGCAGCGTTCGGGTGTAGCCTTGATCGTCGTTCCAGACTTTCGTCGTAATAAATATATCGCTCCGGGGAATGCCGCTATCCCGGATGGCGTCGGCCACTTCGCGTTCATTTCCGTAGGCGGCTGCGGTATCGATCAGGCGGCAACCGGCTTCGAGTGCCCATTCAATGGCCTGCTGTATTTCATGGTTATGGCGTGGCGCATAAACACCAAGTCCCAGCAAAGGCATTTCAACTCCATTGTTGAGTGTAATTGTTTCATTCATATGATTTTTCCAGACGCTTGAAATAGAATACAAAAACAAGGCAAGTTGTTTTCAGTTATGCACCTTTTCGTTCGTTTATTAAACTCAATTGGTAATTATGCCGTATGTTTAACCAAAGAAAAGCCCGGTCAACCGACACCCTATGCGAATACGCTACCTACTCGGAAGTCTCATTTGGTTGAGTACACTGCCGGCCTGGGCGCAACCGGCTGCACCTGTTCGCTACTCGGTAGAACTGGGTGGTTTGGGGGCATCCGGGGGTCAAAATCCATTTTGGCTGCGAACCAATCAATACAACACGGTTCCCGTGCAAGGCTCGGCCGGCACGCTTCGGGCGGGTATATGGCGCGACTATAAACCCCGATCCGATTCGGCTAAAAAGCGAACGTCGCGCTTCGACTGGGGTTTTGGCCTGTATGCCGTTGCCAATGTCGGGCCTGCTTCAACGCCCAATAATCCGGCAGTGCTGCTGCCCGATGCCTACGTGAAGGTCAGGTTTGGCCGCTTTGAGTTATATGGCGGTAATCGGCGCGATGTAGCCGGGCTGGGCGATACCGTCCTGACGTCAGGCTTTGTGGCCTGGTCGGGGAACGCCATGCCCTTTCCGAAAATCTACCTGCATACGCCCGACTTCGTACCGGTGGGATTCACCAAAGGCGTTTTCGCGTTTCGGGTTGGCTATGCACACGCCTGGTTTGCAAATACCTATATACAAGGGAGTTACCTGCATCAGAAGTACTTGTATGGCCGCCTTGGGAAACCCACCTGGCGGGTTCGGTTCTATGGCGGGCTGAACCATCAGGTGCAATGGGGCGGGCGGGCCGATTATCTGATTGGTAATCCGTTAGCCGTAAATGGTAGTATGCCCACCGCCTTCCAGGATTACCTGTCACTGGTAACGGGGCGTTACCCCGATGCGCTGGAAAACGACCGGTTTACGGAGTTCGACGGGACCAATCGCGTGGGCAATCATGTGGGTAGCTACGATGCCGCCCTGGAATGGAACGGCTCCCGAACGAACTGGCTGCTCTACCATCAGCATATGTACGACGATGCGTCGGGGCTGGCGTTGCAGAATGTGCCCGATGGCCTGACGGGTCTGCGTTTGCTGAACCACTCGACCCGCAAGGCCGGTTTTCGGTTTCAGCGGGTCGTGCTTGAATGGTTGAGCACCACCAATCAGAGCGGCCCGACGTTCGACCCAACAGCCCGGTATCAGGGGGCTGATAATTATTTCAACAACAGCCAGTACATTCAGGGATGGTCGTATCGGGGCCGGACTTTGGGCACGCCGTTTATCATCCCCCGTTCAGATTTCAACCCGACGGTTAACAATGATTTTGGGGGGTCGGGCTTTTTCCCGAATAACCGGGTTGTGGCGTATTATCTTGGGACAATGAGCGAGTTCCGGCGCGGGCCTACGCTAACGACACGGCTGTCCTATAGCCGCAATTTTGGCACGTACAGACACCCTTACCCGCAGGTTTTTTATCAACTGTCAGGCTTTCTATCGGCCCAATGGAGGATAACCAGGCAGGCAGGAACGGTGTTGACAACCTCCCTGGCTTTTGACCGGGGCGATTTGCTGCCCGAGACAGTGGGCGGCTTTCTGAGTATAAAAAAGACCTGGTAAGACCTGTTCGACAGGGTTACAGGATTTTCACTACTTTACTGATGTTACATGCGGCAAATCCTGCTTAGAAAAATCGACTTTTCCACTCCAGTTACGAAGGGCTGCGCCGGTAAATATATTTTTAATTAAATTTCACCTTTCCTGAATCCATTTACTCCATTCCGGCGTATAGGAATTGGCCTTAAATTCAATGCTATGACTACTCTTTATCGAAACAAACTCCGCATCTTCGTCGGCCTGCTGACGATTGGTTCACTGCTTACCCTCAACTCCTGTCAGGATCACCGGCTGGCACCCGATTCCAACACTTTACCTGATCGAACAATATATGCGCTGAACGATGCCAATCAGCTACTGCGCCTGAACATCCGCAGTTCCAATTCGCCCCTGGCGACAACGACCATTACGGGCACAGCGCAGGACGAACGCATGTTGTCGATTGATTTCCGGCCCGCTACCGGCCAACTCTACGGGATTAGTAATCAAAACCGGGTGTTTGTCATCAATCCCATGACAGCGGCTGCCCGGGCATTAACCGCCGGTCAATTCACACCAGGTATTGCCAGCAGTGTTGTTGGCATGGATTTCAACCCAACCGTCGACCGCATTCGTCTTGTTGGGTCTAACGGGCAGGATTTGCGGCTTAACCCCGAAACGGGTATGGTTGCTGCCACCGATGGGTCGATTAATGGGGTGATGGGCGCCACAATCAGTGAAGTTGCCTATACCAATAACCGGGCAGGGCAAACAACCACAACTCTCTACGACATTGACCCCGCAACGGACCGGCTGTATATCCAGAATCCACCCAACAACGGCACGTTAACCAGCGTTGGTCCGCTGGGTTTAGATATTACCGGAGCCTCCGGGTTTGATATTGCGTCTGATGATAACACGCAGGGATTAGTTGCCGTGACGTTCAACGGGGCATCGGAATTGCAGCAAATTAACCTGACAACAGGCCGGTTGCAAAAATTAGGTAACCTGCCCGGTACCATTATTGGCCTGGCTATTCCTACCGAGCCGGTTGCCTATGCCATCGACGGCGCAAATAACCTGCTGGTTTTCAACCCGGACAACCCGATCCCAATTGCGAAAACAATCACGGGTCTGCAGCCTGGCGAAACACTGCAGGGTGTTGATTTCCGGCCAGCAAACGGTCAATTGTATGCACTGGGAAGCTCCAGCCGACTGTACACCATCACGGTTGCGGCATCAGGCACCTGGACTGCGGCTCCGGTTGGCAGCGCGGGGGCGTTTACCCTGTCGGGAAGCGATTTTGGTTTCGACTTTAACCCAACTGTCGACCGTATCCGCGTCGTCAGCAATACTGGGCAAAACCTTCGACTGAATCCGAACGACGGAACATTAGCAGCCACCGATGGCATGCTGAACTACGCTCCGGGAATAGTAGGCACGCCAAAGGTATCGGGAGCTGCTTATACAAACAACTTCGCGGGGGCAGCTACGACAACCTTATACGACCTCGACGTCCGTTCGGGCAGCGCTGCACTGCTTCAGCAGAACCCGCCCAACAACGGAACATTGGTTAAGCTTATAACTGGAGATGGCTTGCTGGGCATAGAGATTGAAGCGGCTAATGGATTCGACATTGGCGGTATGACCAACCGGGCTTATGCACTTCTGCGAGTGGGTGGTGTCACTAAAGTGTATATCATTAATCTGGACACGGGCTTTGCGGCTAATGGTTCCATGCTACCAGGCAACCCAACCGTTCGCGGACTTGCCATTGGCTTAGGTTTTTAATACAGTGTTTGAGGGAGTAGCCGCCCGCCTTGTCTGAGACAAGGCGGGCGGCTCTGTTTAAGGGTAAATTTGCCGAAATCTGGTTATATTTGGTAAATCTGTCGTCAATCAGCTATGCTTGCAGCACCAGCACAACCGCAAACACTACCCATTCATCTGCAAACCGTCGATGAGTTTGAGCAGTGGGAACGTCAGTACGCCACCGAAGGCAGCTATGAGTTTGTTCGAGGGCGAATTATACGTAAACCGTCTATGAAGCAGGACGAAATTTTTATTGCCAGTTTTCTAACCCGATTGTTCATCAAAACATTGTCGTTTCAACAGGGCGACGAATTAATGCCAGAGATGGATTCTTATGTGGACGGTGTCCGGAAGCGCGTGCCTGATTTAACATACTTTACAGCTTCACAAAAAGAGGCTATTCGTCGTGGAGAGCGTGTAAATACGGCTTTCGCTATTGAAATTTTGTCCGATTCTGAATCACACCAGGATGTACTGGATAAACTTCAGGATTATTTCGACGGGGGCGCACAGTTGGTTTGGTACATCGTTCCAAAGCGTCAGAAAATTTACGCCTATACCTCCCCTGACGAATTAAAAGCCTACAAAGGGCAGGACGTAGTCTCAGCCGCGCCCGTTGTGCCGGACATGCAGTTTACAGTATCGGAGCTGTTTGCGTAAAGTAGTTAAACCATGTATCGGTCAAAAAAAGTCTTGGGACTAATTATTTTGGTGTTACTGACATTCTCTAAATCTAACAGGTCTCGGTCACCCGTAATCAGGAAATTTGCTTCAATAAATAGGGCCACTTGCAAGACATTGTTATCGTCAGGATCGCGGGAATCAGTGGGAAGGTCGTTAGTGGGCGAGACGATTTGTGCGTCTGCCCTTACCTGTAAAAGAATATCTTCCTGCAAAGATAAAGGCAATTTGAATTTTGCTCCCCTTAGGATTCCAGTTAATTCCTCAAGCATCCATTCTGAGGTGTAAAGGCTGTATCGTTCGGCGCAATACTGATACACTTCACCAGGGAATTTCTTGAAGATAAAGGCTGAAATAAGAACATTTGTATCGAATAGTATTTTAGTAGACGGCAATAAATTAGTAGACATATTTTTTTGATTTATTGAAGCAAAATTACGCCTTTGTGCGCCTACTTAGCCAAATCAAAAAAGTTATAAAAGTGTTGAACCGTTACGAAACCTCTTTATAAATATCATCTTCATTTACAAAGCCAGCAGCTTCTGCATAAGGTTGTATTTCAGCCCGAATCCGATCCATTCGTTGCTGACGTAGATACGTATCAACGGCTTTTTTAATAATATCAACTTCACTGGTCTGCAATGACTCAGATATCTGCTTCAGTTCGAGTGCCAGTTTATCATCCAACTCAACAGCTACAACAGTCATAGCTTCTACAATTCTAAGGGTACAGTGTAAATATCTATCTTATAAACCCAAATTACAATAAAACAGTTGTGCCACACTCGTTTAGGCGTGGCACAACTGTTTTACGTATGAACTGTACCTACCGGCTCAAATACAGATTCCGCTCCGAATAGATAGTCTGGAAAAAATCGTCCGTCAGGTCGTCGATGAAATAAATGCCCTCGCCGGTCGACTTCATTTCGGGACCGAGTTCTTTGTTTACGTTCGGGAATTTGTTGAACGAGAACACCGGAATCTTGATGGCGTACCCCTTTTTGACTGGTTTAAAGTCGAAATCCTTCACCTTCTTGTCGCCCAGCATCACCTTTGTGGCGTAATTGACATACGGCTCCTGATACGCTTTGCAGATAAAGGGCACCGTGCGGCTGGCACGGGGATTGGCCTCGATAATGTACACCAACTCGTCTTTAATGGCGAACTGAATATTAATCAGCCCGACGGTTTTGAGCGCAATGGCAATCTTACGGGTATGCTCCTCGATTTGACGGATCACGTTCTCGCTCAAATCAAAGGTGGGCAGCACCGCATAGGAATCGCCGGAGTGAATGCCCGCCGGTTCGATGTGTTCCATGATGCCAATGATGTACACGTCCTCACCATCGCAGATGGCATCGGCTTCGGCTTCGATGGCGTTTTCGAGGAAGTGGTCGAGCAGGATGTTATTGTCGGGAATATCCTGCAAAATCTTCATCACATGCTGCTCCAGTTCGTTCTCATTGATAACGATTTTCATGCTCTGCCCGCCCAGTACGTAACTTGGCCGCACCAGCAGTGGAAAACCCAACTCCCGCGACAGGTCGATGGCGGCTTCCGACTCGCGCACCGTGCCGAATTTCGGATAGGGAATGTTCAGGGTTTTCAGCATCTCCGAAAAATGGCCCCGGTCTTCGGCTAAGTCGAGGGCTTCCCAGCTTGTACCGATAATCCTGATGCCGTAGCGGGTCAGTTTCTCGGCCATTTTCAGGGCCGTTTGCCCGCCCAACTGCACAATAACGCCTTCGGGCTGTTCGTGCATGATGATGGCGTGAACGTGCTCCCAGAAAACCGGCTCGAAGTACAGCTTGTCGGCAATGTCGGGGTCGGTCGAAACGGTTTCCGGATTGCAGTTAATCATGATGGTCTCATAGCCTGCTTCCTTTGCGGCCAGAATGCCATGCACGCAGGAATAATCGAACTCGATGCCCTGTCCAATGCGGTTCGGCCCCGAACCAAGAACCACTATTTTCTTACGATTGCTCCGAATCGACTCATTGCCGGGCAGGTCAGACACCGGTTCGGCGTGGTCGGTCATGATGGGCACCTGGTTGTTAAAAGTCGAGTAATAATAGGGCGTTTTGGCTTCAAACTCAGCCGCGCAGGTGTCCACGCACTTATACACCCGGCGGATGTTGTGGGCCTGCCGGTACTGATACACCTTACTCTCCTTCACCTGCAGCAAATGCGCTAACTGACGGTCGGCATAGCCTTTTTGCTTGGCCGTTCGGAGCAGTTCGGGCGGTATATCGTCCAGGTCGTACTGCTGAATTTCGCGCTCCAGTTCGATTAGTTCCTCAATCTGGTGCAGAAACCAGGGGTCAATTCGGGTCAGTTGCTGAATGGTGCGGAACGACATGCCCGCCTTAAACGCATCGTAGATATGGAACAGACGGTTCCAGCTTGGATGTTGCAGGCTGTGGGTGAGCGCATTGCGGTCGGTAAGTTCGTGCCCGTCGGCACCCAGCCCGTTCCGCCGGATTTCGAGCGACTGACAGGCTTTTTGGAGGGCCTCCTGAAAATTCCGCCCAATGCCCATGGCTTCACCCACCGACTTCATTTGCAGGCCAAGCGACCGGTCGGCGCCGGGAAACTTATCGAAGTTCCAGCGCGGCACTTTCACAATCACATAGTCGATGGCGGGTTCAAAAAACGCCGACGTGGTTCCCGTAATTGGGTTGATTAACTCATCGAGGTTATAGCCAACGGCCATTTTGGCGGCAATCTTGGCAATGGGATAGCCCGTTGCTTTGGAGGCTAAGGCCGACGACCGGCTCACGCGCGGGTTAACCTCGATGACGATGATATCGTCGGTTTGCGGATTGACCGAGAACTGAATGTTGCATCCCCCGGCGAACTGCCCGATGCCACTCATGACCCGGATGGCTAAGTCGCGCATCTGCTGATAGAGGGTATCGGGAAGGGTCATGGCGGGCGCAACCGTTATGCTGTCGCCGGTATGAACGCCCATCGGGTCGAAGTTCTCGATGGAGCAGATGATCACGAAATTGCCGTTGTTATCGCGCAGCAGTTCCAGTTCGTATTCTTTCCAGCCCATCACGCTCTGCTCCACCAGCACCTCATGCACCGGCGACGCGTGCAGGCCGTGCGTGAGGGCTTTTTCGAACTCGTCGGGCGTGTTCACAAAGCCTCCCCCCGTTCCGCCGAGCGTAAACGAGGGCCGGATAACAAGCGGAAACCCAATTTCCTGGGCTATTTCCTTACCTTCCAGAAACGAGCGGGCGGTGCGGCCTTTGCATACGCCAGCCCCTAACTGGATCATCAACAAGCGAAATTTCTCCCGGTCTTCGGTGGTTTCAATGGCCTTAATATCGACACCGATAATCTGGATATCGTATTTTTTCCAGATACCCGCCTTGTCGCAGTCGATGGCTAAGTTCAGCGCTGTTTGGCCGCCCATTGTGGGCAGCACCGCGTCGATGGGTTTACCCATTTCCTGGTGTTTTTTCAGGATGTCGACGATGGATTTCTTCTCCAGCGGCAGCAGATACACATAATCGGCATTGATGGGGTCGGTCATGATCGTGGCCGGGTTGGAATTGATCAACGCGACCTCAATGCCTTCCTCACGAATGGAGCGGGCGGCCTGCGAACCGGCATAATCAAACTCACACGCCTGACCGATCACGATGGGACCAGAGCCGATAATAAGAACCGAGCGAATGTTGGTATTTTTAGGCATTTTCCAGCAGGAGAATAAACCGCACGGGCGGCTTCGGATGAATAGTGGTCTGAGCGCAGTACCTGACAGCTACCGGCTATTCAGTGTGGTCAAAAATCCTGCAAAATTAGGGGTTTATGGGGAATGGAGAAGCGAAGACCCGGAAAAAGTTGCGCTTACTTTCGGCTATGCCTGCGAAAAGCTGAAATGAACTGATAAATGCCGTAGCCAGCGATGATACGCCCCAGAAAGTCCACTAAACTCGACCAGCCTGTTAACTTAACCTTAAGGAAATCAATCTTGTGCGTTGGGTCCAGAAAGGTAAAATAGGCGCCAGCCAGGTTCCAGTCGATGCCCGTATTGAGGAACAATCGCCCGCCCGCCCAGAGGAACAATACGTAAACGGGCAATGGAGCAACCAATATAAAGGCCAAAGCACGACCCCAGCTTTCGCCGTGGAGATTGGACCAGCGATTAAGTTTTAACGTAAGCAGATCCCAGAAAGTAGTGTTAAAATAAGGCTCTGGAATCTGCTTACGTCGTTCACCCAGTCGGCGAAGTTTAAGTACTTCTTCCTGATAGCTGGCGGTTTTTGCCTGAAAGTACGTAGCCCAATAGATATCGCCCTGGCCCTCGAAAATTTTCCTGATCTGGTTATAAAAAAACACGTTCTGCTCCTGCCATTGCAACGTACCTTCCTCTACCTCGTAGATAACAACATTCTTCTCTGGCACTGTCCCGCCCGAAATAAAGGATTCCATGAGTTTAGCGTTGTTAAACTCAAACCGAAATTCCGTCAAATCGCACTCAGTAAATTCGGTTTTGCCGAGAGAAGACCGGGCAATGCGAAACGTAGCGACCGGCACATTTGATTGTTTTTCCCTGGTTTCATCAGGCACTTCTTCTACAAAAGGACTTGCTAAGTTTTTTACCCGTAGGAAAAACAAATTGCCCAAAACAGTAAATTCTTCCATCAGGCAGGCATACATCGCGCACTCAACGAATGAAATCACTGACTCTTTAGGGAGTGTTAGATGCCGTAAATCAAGTAAGTTTATAGCTGATTTGGCAATGTAGCACTCTATTTTGCAACCCGGCTCAATTTTCAACTCAGTTAGCCGGCAATTGCTCAGGCGAAATTGGGCAATAGTAGCTTTCATGAGATGGAAACTGCTATACAGATTATCGCCTGTGAAATTGCCTATCTCACTATTGATAATGTCAAATTCGCCGGTATTAATTTGATTCCTGACAGCAAAACCCTCTACTGTACTTTGCTCAATAGAGAATTTACCTATTGTGCTTTTATTAATGGAAATTTTGCCCGTTTTACTCTGATTAATTACGAATTTGCCTGTTACACTTTGCTGCCTGATGGTGAAATAATCTGTTGTGCTCTCTCTAACGGAGAAGAAGCCCGTTTTACTTTGATCAATTAAAAAATAGCCTGTGGTGCTTTGCCAAATAAAGAAACGGGCCGTTTCCGTTTGTCTAATGGAGAAGTTGCCTATTATACTGCGCTCAATAAAGAAATCTCCGGTTATACTTTCCCTCACTAAAAAAGACACTGAATTAGGCGCGTTGGCCCCGTCTACTAATGCACAATTTTTTATGATTACGTCAGGAAGCAAACTACGCCGTAGCACCAGAGTCGGGACGCCCCCCCGTATGTTTTCAACCGTAATAGATGTACCCTTTCCGGCTCCTATCTCCGTTTCATTAATGCACGTGTATAATTTTGTTTGTGTATCTGCTTCCTCACCCGTCTGGATATCCGTATATCGCTGCTGCAGGGCTAACCCCGTCAAACGTTCCACCCCTTTACTACGCATCTCCTCTTTGCGTTCCTTAAACTCCTCCTCCGTAGCCGAAACGGCAAAAACGAAATCCTCAGGGGAGAGCTGGTTTCGGTATGTTTGTGGGGATTCAGCCGGCATGATCAGTGACTTTGCTGACTAAACTACACATTTGCCTTGAAATTTTCGTACTTTTTGGTTTGTTAAGCCTATGTCTTTATTTTTGACTGATCTGTGCGTTATACTCTGCGTTTATGACTCGTCCGTATCTACTGATTCTGTGCGTCCTGATTAGCTGTTTGGCCGTTACCTGCGTTCGGGATTTTCCGTCCACAGCTCCCTACACGCCACCCGTTCACCCCAATCCACCGGGCGGAGGGCTGCCCCCGCAGGAATCACCCTCCTCGCAAAAACGACTGTTCCTGGCTACCAACAAACTGCGCGTCGGCATTGACCTGAACATGGGCGGAGCCATCACGTATTTAGCCGAAGCGGGCAGCAGCGAAAACATGGTCAACAACCCGGACTTGGGCCGCCAAATCCAGACAGCCATTTATGCCGGTCCGTATCCCTACAGCCAGGGGGGTAAACAGCCCGTTCCAGAGTGGATAAATCTGGGTTGGAACCCCGTGCAGGCAGGTGATTTTTTCCTGAATCCAGCCCGTATCGTGAGTTACCAGCAAACGGATAACCTGCTGTATGTGAAAACGATCCCGCTTATCTGGCCGCTCAACAACGAAGTTGCCGAATGCACATTTGA
This sequence comes from Spirosoma areae, assembly GCF_054781775.1. Lineage (NCBI taxonomy): Bacteria > Pseudomonadati > Bacteroidota > Cytophagia > Cytophagales > Cytophagaceae > Spirosoma > Spirosoma areae. Next base: position 35,169 of record NZ_BAAGTT010000046.1, read on the forward strand.
GCACTGGATTACCGCCCAGGCCAATACAGTGCATGTGCGGTGCCGGGTGGTGGTGGATCGTCGCTCCGACACCACACAGTATGAAGCCCGGACCCAGGAATCGCCCTGCATTTATTTGAATGGCCCTTATGACCACATGTTTCTGTATACGGGCATGAAACCTTTTACGAATGATGCGGTTTCGGAATTTTCGGAGCGGGAAGTCATTAACCGCTATGGCACTGAGCATTGGGCCGCCCTGTTGAACGATAAGGGACGGGGCGTGGGCTTGTTTAAACCCCGCGAAGTGCGGTTTCGAACGGGTGGGTTTGGGATTCCGCACGTAGGTGGTGAATTCGACGTGTCGGCGGGTTATATCAACAGCGAAGATTTTTTAGTGGTCGATCACAACGGTACGTATGAATTTGAATACACGCTCATTGTGGGGTCACTTACTGACATCCGGCAGTATGTGTACAGCCAGCCCCGGCCTCCGGCAGGCCCCGATTTTAAATTTGTGAATGACCGCCAGGGCTGGCATTTTACCAACACCCGCGATAATGGCTGGCCCATTCGGAACGAATTATACGTTCGCTGGTACCGGGCTGATGATAAAAAACGCGAATTCAGGATTATGAGCCCGCTGTCGTTCTGGTATGCGGCTAATGTCCCTAAAGTACGGTTTCAGGCCGCTTTTCAAACCAAAGGAACGGTGGCCCGGTTTGTCTGGCGAAAACCCGAAGATATCGACTTTCTGGAAATTCCGGGTCGCTATGTCGATTTCCCCATAATTGGGGATGGGCAATTTAGAACCTACGAAATCAATACAAGCCAGCTTCCAGGCTGGGATAATGTAATCTCTCAGATTTCCCTCACCAGTCCCGAAAGTCAGTACGGTTTTGAAAAAGGATCGACCGTGCGGATACAAAGTGTAACTACGGGCAACTAACCGAAAAATCTAAAACAGGCGTTCTTTAGAACGAAACATTTCAGCGCACATACTGTTGTCTTTTCAGAACACGAACTATCAAAAGACAACGGTTATGATTAAGAACGAAGAAATTGTTGACGATCTCAATGAACTGGTCAAAATCAATAATGACCGCATTCAGGGCTACGAAGATGCAATTGAAGACACCGAAGATGCCCAGTTGAAGGATATTTTCCGGCATAATGTCGTGCAAAGCCAGAACTTCCGCAGCCAGCTTGCCGACCATATCGTCCGAATTGATGGAAAGGCGGTTACCGATGCAACCTCTACCGATATTAGCAGTAAACTACACCGTGCCTGGATCGATATTAAGTCGGCCATTACGGGAAAAGATCGCGAGGCTATTCTGGGATCGGTTGAATTTGGCGATAGCGCGGCTGTTGAGGCATATCAGGATGCGATTGATAAAGATCACATTCCAGCCCACATTAAAGAGGACCTCAAAAAGCAACTAACTGAACTACAAGGCGCTTTAGACAGGGTAAAAGGCCTTCAGGCTGCCTAAGTCACAGAACGGATACAAAAAAAGCCTGCTTCTCAGCAGGCTTTTTTTGTATCCTCAGTCTGGCAGGGGCATATCCCGAAAATCGTCACCAGTGAGTTTAATGGTTGCCGCCTGAACGTTCTCGTCCAGATGCCTCACCGACGAGGTCCCGGCAATGGGCAGCATCACCGGCGATGCCGCCAGCAGCCACGCCAGAGCAACCTGGTAATCAGTAGCGCCGTGTCGTTCAGCTACTTTTTTAATGGCGGTTTCGGCGGTTACGTTACCGGCGTTGAGTGGATACCAGGGAATGAAGGCGATGTTGTTCTGCTCGCAGTAGCGTAGGACATCGTTCCACTTTTGCTGGCCGAAATTGTACATGTTCTGCACCGACACAACCTCAAAATAGGTTTTGGCTTCTTCGATTTCCTCGATACTTACCTCCGACAGGCCAATGTGCCGGATTTTACCCTGTTGCTGTGCTTCCTGCAAAAAGCCGAGAAACTCTTCCGACGGCACTTTGCTATCAAAACGATGCAGTTGATACAAGTCAATCCGCTCAACGTTCAGTCGCTTCAGGCTGCCATTCAGCGCTTCTTCGAGGTGTTTGCGGCTGCCATCGACCGGCCATTGGTTAGGACCCGTGCGAAGCAGACCGCCTTTGGTGGCAATCACAACCCCATCGGGATAGGGATGCAGGGCTTCGGCAATCAGCTCTTCTGAAACGTGCGGGCCGTAACTATCGGCGGTGTCGATAAAATTAATGCCCAGTTCGAGCGTGCGTTTCAGGACCCGAATGCATTCGTCGTGGTCTTTGGGTGGCCCCCAGATGCCATTGCCGGTCAGGCGCATGGCGCCATACCCCATTCGGTTAACGGTCAGGTCACCGCCGATTGTGATTGTTCCTGCGGCAAGCGCAGGCTGCTGGTCAATTCCTTGCATGATTGGTTTACGTTAATAGTCTACTTTTTTTCGATTCGCCTTCACGTTACTTTTCTGCTTTTTACCGGCAATACGCTCCTCCACCGATGCCTTCGAGGGTTTTGTGACTTTGCGGGGTTTGGGCATCGCAAAAGCTTTTTCAATAAGCCGGTAAAATTTTCTGGTCACCTTCTCCTTATTGGCCAATTGGGTCCGTTCAGTCTGGTGGGTCAGCACCAATTCGCCGTTGGTGGTCAGTTTATTGGCCAGTTTCTCTTCCACAATAGCCCGTTCCTCGTCCGTCAGCAGCAACGATTGGCGAACGTTGAACCGCAATTCGGCTTTGGTAGCAACTTTGTTCACGTTCTGCCCACCTGCTCCTCCGCTGCGGGCAAACTGATACTGCAGGTCGGCTTGTAAACGAATAGGGTCCATTAAGTAGTAAACCGGCGAGTTATATGGATTGGTTTCTCTTTTGTCGGGTTTTCTCTGGTTATGGACTAAACAAACCGTCATTGGGCTGGGTTATCCGGTTATCCGCTAATCACAGGCGGGTAACCGGATAACCGACGAAACATAACCTTTTTTGGCCTGTTGTTAATTCAGAAAAATATGCCTTCTCATGCTTTAGATCAGCGGCTTTTTGAGCGCACAAATAGCCTTACCGACGACAATGGCTCTGTTTTGGCCTCCTCCTCCGATGGAGTTGAACTTATTGACGGCTGGCTGCGAGTCATTGCGGGGAACACGAGCACCCAACCCATCGAAGAGAAACTGAACGAACTTCGGAAGCAGTTAACCCTTGATCAGCCCGATGCGGACCTCATTGAAGGTCTGCTTTTAGACCTTGCCGACAATACCGCGCTGTTGGCTCAGGGGTCGAACGTACAGGAGCAAACCGCGGGTAAGCTCGATACTATAGCGTTTTCGCTGCGAACATTGGCAGGGTTATGAAAAAGCCTTGATAGCCCTATAAGCTGCGTTGAAAACTACGCAAAACGTAATGACACTAAACCTGACAACGTTTTAATCGAATGGGATCGAATAGTTTAGAAGAGGGAATGCTGAATGATACCCTCAGTGCCTTTCGGAGTAACGACCTGGCCGCTGTTTCGCCGGTGCAGGGAGTCATGCTTATCGACGGGTGGTTGCAGGCATTGCAGGGCGATTCGAATCTTGACCAGTTGCAGGGCCAGCTTAACGAACTTCGCACGGCGTTACAGGCAGCCCAACCCGACGGTCAGTACATCCGGGATTTGTTGGTCAGCCTGGCCGATAAAACTCAGGAAGTAGCTGAAGGTCCTGACTCCGAAGGCACCTGGACGGGCGGCCTGGAGAGCCTGTCAAAAATTCTTCGAAACCTCGGCAGTAATTCATAATACTATGTTCCCTCACCCTATGGGAGAGGGGCCGGGGGTGAGGGAACACAAAATTCACTATACCATGGAAGAAATTGGAACCACACTTGAACGACGAATGCTCACCGATACCTTAGGTGCCTTCGGCGATGGCATTAACAAGACGATGTCTGCCGAGCAGGGTATTTTATTGCTCGAAGGCTGGCTGAATGCACTGCCCGGCGATGTGGGTGCCGAGCGTATCATGGCCGAACTAACGGCCCTGCGGGATCATCTGAAAACGGGCCGATTCGATGGCGAAAAAATCCGCCACCTGCTGCTCGCAATGGCCAGCCACACATCAGCCCTCTCGCACGAACCAATTGTTGACGGCAGAACGGCGTCCCAACTCCAGGAATTAGCCAATGCCCTGCGTAATTTCAGTAACCAACTCTGATATGCTGACTCACGAAGAATCTACCGACCTGCTCGACGCGACCATGGCTATTCTGGAGGTCGAATCACCCGGAACAACTCCGCAAAGCGGTACAGGCGTTATTGATCAGTGGCTGGAGCAACTCCATAAAACGGAAAATGCTACCGACATTGCCAGTACTCTTGAGCAGGTAAAGACGCACCTGACAAATGACCCGATTAATAGCGAACAAGTAAGCCAGTTGTTAACAACATTAGCTACCCAAACTACGGAGTTTAGCGCCCTGATGGGATCTGAAGGCGACATTGCCCCCCGGCTTGAGGGGCTGGCATCGGCCCTGAAAACACTGGCCGGACAAGTAAGCCACTAACGAAACGTTAGGTCGCTGGGTCATGGTCCAATCGGATGGCTGGCGTCCGGCTGGAACCTGAAACTTCATTATGGTTTTAAACCGTTCCAGTAAATCAGCACATTAAGCGTAGCCCGGCCCGATGCGATGAGGTCCAAATCACCGTCCCCGTCGAGGTCGGCGGCTTGCAGATCTTCGCAGGCCATCCGCACGCTGTCGTTGATGGGGTATCCCTGCCAGTTTTTGGTTTCATCGGGTTTGAATAACCGAATGCCTACTTTTTTGTCGGCGTTGGGATTACGCCAGCCAGCTACAATCTGGTCGGAACCAACGCCTAAGAAGTCACCGCAAACCAGCGCATGCCCCTGGCTAAACATGTCAGTTAGTATACTTATTTGTTTGTCAGATACGGATTTGCGAGGTTTTTGAGCCGAATAGAGTCCGCTTTCGACCTGCAATAAATTTCCGTGCATGGGTTGAATGGTGGCTATGTTTTTGCCGTTGTCCAGGCGTCTAATCTCACCAATACCGTCAACGCCTTTATTCAACAAAGGCAGCGCGTTACTGGCCGATTCATCCTCAACGGGCTGCCATTGCTTTTTTCGCCACCGGAAAATAGCTCCCCCCTCCTTTCCGGCAATAATTAAGCGCGTAGCCGAACCATTTTCACCGTCCTCCCAGATTTCAAAATTATGCGTCAGGTGCATGGTTGAGTCAACTAAATGCTGTTTCCAGGGGCCACGCGGATTTTTTGGAAATTCATAGCCCCACACCCGCACACCCCGGCCTTCTCCATTTTTATTCCCCAGACCATGCAAGGGCACCACAACTAACTGATAACTGGTTTTCCCCACTTTGGCCCAGCGCATCCGGTGGGTAGTCACCTCGTGAGGCAGGCGCAGCGGCTCCCAGGGCTGCGTTGGGTCCTGTGGGCGGAGGAGGTAGAAAACCGCTCCCGATTTAGTGCTGTCGGCTGTTTCGGCGGGGTTCCAGCCTGCGCCAACGGCCACTTCTACCCGCCCGTCGCCGTCTATGTCGCGGGCGGCAATGCAGACATTATCCTGCGGAGTCAGGTTAGCCGCCATCACGTGACGTTTCCAATGGGCATCCTTACGGCCCGGATTCTGGTACCAGACAATCTCCTTCTGGTCGGCCAGTAGAATGTCAGGTTGTTTGTCGCCATCCACATCGCCAATAGCCAGGCCGTAGCCAATAGCAATCTGATTATCAACGACCTGAATAGTAAAATTCAGGGCACGTTGCTGGGTAGTATCATTTTGTGCCAGCAGTGGGCAGGCAGCTAACAGATAAAAAATCAGGACGTTTTTCATGATTTGCCGGGTCGGATGATAGGTTGAAAAGCTACGTTACAACCTGTTCTACCGAGTCAGGCTCACTCGTTCACCCAACTGCATTACCCGATAGGGCGTACCATACTGCTCACAGGCCCGAACAAAATCGGCAGGATCGGCGGTGTTGAAGTCAAACAGGTCGTAATGATGCGGGATAACACATGTTGCGCCAATGTCGCGGCCCAGTCGGGCGGCTTCATCGGGATTAAGATTACCCGCCACGCGCCGTTCTGGTTTGTTGCCGTTGATCGGCAGAAACGCTACATCGACGGCAAACGGTCGGAGTACGTCTACCAAGCCTTCGAACCAAAGTGTATCGCCGGAGTGATAGACCCGGTATTGGCCTATTTCGACCACAAACCCCATGAATTTGCAGCGCCCTTCCGTATCGCGTTCGAGTTCATTGTGGGCAGCCGGAACACCATGAAACACAAAATCATCAACCGTTGTCGTTTGATTATCATTCAGACCAGTAGGCCAGTCATATTCTGTTTTCAGCCGGTCGGCGACGAAAGTCCGGTTCGCTTCGGGGATCACCATGCTCAAACCCGAATTGGCAGCAATGAAGGGTAACAGAGTTTCGGCATCGAGGTGATCGGTATGGTTGTGGCTGGAGGTAACCACATCAATCATGTTCAGCCAGGACGGATCAATCACCCGTTCCGATACGCGAACGTGAGGCTTATCGGTACCGGCATATTTGCGGCTCAGCGAATCTGACAGATAGGGGTCAAATACCAGGTGTTTGCCGTTGTGTTGCAGCAAAAAACCACTTTGACCAAGCCACCAGATGTGTAAGTCATCTGGCTGGTTGCGAGCCATTTCGATGTCGGCCAGAAGGGCCGTGTCTTTCTGAAAAGTGGGCTTTAGCATAGTTTGTTTAAAAAACTATTTATTGTTTCAGTCCACTGATTCGCTCCAGAACCCAGTCCAGCGTTCGGTGGGGCAGTAAGCGCGGCAATATCCAGCCCATTAGTTTACCCGGAACCAGGGCATACCGAATATGGGGCCGGGGCGTTTCGTGAATATCGACAAGGCGTTCGCCAAGATAATCAACTGAAAATCCTCTCGCTTCCGCAACTTCAACCTGTTTCAGAAAGCGTTGCATGGCCGGAAAATAAGGTGTATTTTTATAAGGACTCATATCGGTTCCCTTTCCCCAAATTGGGGTTTTAACGGCCCCCGGTCCAACAATAACCACCTTGATGCCGAACAAAGCCAACTCCCGGCGCAGGCTATGCGAAATACCTTCAACAGCGTACTTTGATCCAACATAGGCACCCATAAACGGAATGGCTACCTGACCGTTTACCGAGCTGATGTTCTGAATCCGTCCCGGCTGAACGGGGTGATTTTCACGTGCGCCAAGCAGGGGCAAAAAAGCCTGCGTCACCTGCACCAACCCCATAACATTCACCTCAAAATGTTGCCTGAAGGTATTCATTGACTGGTATTGCAATGGCCCACCTACGGCAATACCGGCATTGTTGATCAATCCACCCAGCCCATCGTTGGCCAGCCGTTCGGATAGCCAGTCCGCAGCTTTCGCTACGGCTTGGGCATCGGTCACGTCGAATAGAAGCGGCACGAAGTTAGGGCCGAATTCGGTTTGTAGCCGATCCGCATCAGTTTTCGTTCGCACACTTCCAAAAACGGTGTAACCGCGCCGGATAAACTGCTTAGCCGCCCCGTAGCCAATGCCGGTCGAAACGCCGGTGATAAGAATGTTTCTGCTGACGGGTTTCATGGCGTAAACATACCCAAAACCCGCTCAACAATCGCCCGTCTGTTGGCGTTATGCAATGAACAATTGGTGAATGAGCGATTGGTGAATGAGTGAATGGTTCCGACTCATCTATTCATTGCCTGACTACCGCACACGGCCATCGGCCTGGTTATTCGGTCATTCACTAATTCGCTAATTCACTCATTAATTATGCAGGACATTGAACCCTTCTACGGCTGGGAAAAATACTACACGGCATCCGAAGACGAGCAGTCGCCGTTTCATGAGCGGGAGTATAATCTACAGCAATATGAGAATACCATTTATGGCTATTATATTCATCCGCTCTGGGATGAGATCGGCTCGGAGACCTTGTATTGCAAGATTCTTTTTGCGAACTATGAGCGGCACTTTGTTGTCATCGAACTCTTTGGCGAATGGAACGACACCCTCCACAACGACATCATGTACCTCAAACGGCAGGTAGTCGACCCGCTTGTGCAACAGGGCATTAAGTATTTCGTGCTGATTGGGGAGAACATTTACAACTTTCACGGCTCCGACGACAGCTATTACGAGGAATGGTTTGAAGACGTGGAGGATGGCTGGATTGCCGCCATTCATTCGCCAGAATTTATCGAGCGCGAGTGGAAAAAATACCACCTCGACTACTACATTAATTTTGGCGGAACGCTCGACATTGCCAACTGGCGGGCACTGCTTCCCGCCAGCCTGTTTGAGTTGGTCAATAGTCTGATTGTACGTCGGTTAGGGTAGTGGCGTTCATTGACCATCCAGTTCGGCCTACTGGTTTTATACCCCCCTTCCCTACGTACCGCCACTCAACAAAAACACCCGGATACCTGTTGTACATTTTGTTTACCTTTCGCTCCCTACTAAACATCCCACGAGTAATCTGATGGAAAACAACGAAAAAACGAAGGCAACCGAACAGGTACAGGCCACCAAAGCGTCCACTGCCGAAAAACTCGAAGCGTTCAAAACGGAAGCGGGCCAGCACCTCAACGCTGCCGCTACTGAACTCGATGAGTTGAAAGACAAGTTAGTAGCGCAGGCTCAGGAGTTTGGCAAAGACATTGATATTGAAGGCATTAAAGCAAAAGCTACCGAGCATTTTGAAGCCGCCAAAGCTGCTACCGCCGAGAACTTAGCCAGCTTACAGGCGCAGGCCGAAACGGCTTTTGCCGCAGCCTCTGCCAAAGCCGATGAACTTGCCGACGTAGCGGAAGATAAATTTGACGAAATGAAGGCCGAAGCCGCTATCCAACTCGAAGCAGCCCAGGTCAAACTCGATGAACTTAAGGCCGAAGCGGCTCTTCAGATCGAAGCGGCCAAAGAAAAAGCGAAAAGCGTCTGGCATCAGTTATTTGGTGAATAAACTTCGCTCACCCCAACCCCTCGCCCTTTGGGAGAGGGGTTGGGGTGAGGGCAACAGGCCAGGCGTTCCAACTGTTTCTCATTAAACAGACTCTATAGGCAAAAATAGAGAAATTATGAACCGCTGGACACTTATGGCAACGATTCTGCTCGGCTTACTAAATTGCCGATCAGATGACTCAATAAAGCCCGTGCATGGCGAAGGACTGGCTGGAACCTGGCTCCTGTATGAAACAGGCTACTCGCCGGGAGCGGGCTACATTGTTGATAAGATTCCATCAAAACCGGCGCAGACCCTGACGTTTACCGCCGATGGTCAGGTGCGGGCACAGGGCGATCAATTGAAATCCTATCAATCGTATACGTCCTTTCGAACCGATACCACGAACAAAATCGTTCAGATTCACTTTTCCCCGAATGTTTCCGGGTATGCAGGTTCTCAGTGGATTACCCTTAAAAATGATACACTTACCCTGCATCCACCCTGCATTGAGGGATGTCATTCAGCCTTCGTTCGGGTAGAATAGACGGGGTAAGTGATTTCCGGGCCAAATCATTACCTTTGCGCTTTGTTGCCCCTTCTTCTATCGTGGATTCTATTCGTGTGTTTGCCCCCGCTACAGTTGCCAACGTAGCCTGTGGGTTCGATATTTTTGGCTTTGCGGTTGATAATCCCGGCGATCAGATTGTACTAACAGCCAGCGAGGAGCCGGGTGTTCGCATTACCGACATTCTTGGCGATGAAGGGCGGTTGCCCCGCGAAGCCAGCCGGAACACGGCAGGAATAGCCATCCAGACCTACCTCAAGCATATTAACCGGCTCGATGTAGGGCTGGACATTGTGCTGCACAAGCAAATGCCGCTGGGCAGCGGTTTAGGCTCCAGCGCTGCCAGTGCGGTGGCGGGTGTATTTGCCGTTAATGAGTTGCTGGGCAGACCATTGCCTACCATGAAACTGCTGCCCTTTGCCATGGAAGGCGAACGGATTGCCTGCGGTTCGGCCCATGCCGATAATGTAGCCCCGTCCTTATTGGGGGGGTTTGTGGTCATTCGGAGTTACCAGCCCCTGGACGTAATCCGAATTGAAACCCCAGCCACCCTGTTTTGCACGCTGGTACACCCCGATATTGAGGTAAATACGAAAGATGCCCGGTTCATTCTTAAAAACGAAGTCTCGCTGAAAAATACCATCACCCAGATGGGAAACGTGGCAGGACTAATTGCGGGCCTGATGACGCCCGACTATAATTTGATTAGCCGTTCGTTGGTCGATGTGATTATTGAGCCGGTGCGGGCCATCCTGATTCCAGAATTCAATGAAGCCAAACAGGCTGCGTTGGACAATGGCGCACTCGGATGCAGTATTTCGGGGTCGGGACCGTCGATGTTCGCCCTGAGCCGCGACGCCCAAACCGCCGAGCAGGTAGGTGCCGCCATGCAGCAGGCGTTTCTGTCGGTTGGCATCACCAGCGAAGCCTATGTTTCCGAAATAAACCGGCAGGGACCCAAAGTAATGAATAATGAGTGAATTGTGAATGAATTATGAGACGTGTCTTTATTCACTCATTCACAATTCACTCATTATTCATTCATAACGCTTCCCACATCAGTTGCCAGCCTTCCAGTCGGATAGGTAGCCCAACACCCGGCTGTTTAGGCTGCCCCGTAGCCACAAGGTTAAGTGGTACCATTTGCTGGGATTGTGCTGTTGTCAGGTGATCGGTGCGGAGGTATACCCGTCCTGATGCTGCGTCCATGATTTCGATATGAGCCTGAATAACGTCGCCAACCGCAAACGCCCGCCCGTTGATCGTTACGGGTTGCACCACCTGAAAAACGCACAACTGTCCATCGGAAAGGGACCCTTCGCTGAGACTGCGCGTGGCTAACCGATCAACCGGCAGAACCGCCTGGGGCGATGACGACGCCATCACTTCTTTAGGTGATTCGGCTATTGATTCAGCCGTTTGTTCATCGTCGGTCTCGGTCAGCAAAACAACGGTCGTCGTCGAATCGGCGACAAAGTTCGCTTCTATTGGTTCCACCCTGACATCAGGGAAATCCGTTTCGCTCATATCGAACGATGCCAGAATAGCCGTTCGCTCGGTCAGGGGCATTGGTGTACTTTCATCGCTCAAATCGGCCAGGTTCTGGCTGCTCAATTGATTACGGTAGGCCTGCGGGCGGGTCAGTAATTCCTTGATAATTACCGCCTGAAATAAATAGGCTTTGGTTTCGGCAGCCCGGTAAGGCAGGGCCATTGGATGCTCGCCCGGATACCGGTTGCTAAGTTGCTGAATATAGGTTGGTCCGGCGTTGTAGGCCGTGGCCACCAGCATCCAGGAGCCAAACTGCTCATACAGTTCAGTCAGGTAGCGGCAGGCGGCATGAGTCGCTTTCTGAAGATTAAACCGTTCGTCGTGCCGACGTGATACCGTTAACCCCAACGATTGCGCCGTTTGGGGCATGAGTTGCCAGAAACCGGCAGCGCCCTTCCGCGAAACGGCCCGATTCGTCACGGCGCTTTCGAGCAGAGGCAGAAACTTGAAATCGGACGGAATCCGGTATTGTTTCAGAATGGGTTCGATAAGCGGAAACACAACCGACGCCCGGCGTTTCAACAGGGCTAAATCGCGGGCATACGCCACTTGCTGGTTCAGGGTGCGGGTCCAGCGGGCAATGATAGCCGGATGATTGGTCGGAATGGTTTCCCCGCAGAAATGAACAGGGCTATCATCGGGTTTACTTAGGGCCGACAGCTTAGTGAGCGTCCTGGTTGACTTTGCGAGACTAAGAGCCAGTAACTGACCCGTTTGTGCAAACGACGAGAGGTGAGTGAGAAGGTTGGTGCCGAAGCCGACGGCAACCATCAGGAGGAGTTTGGTCATTAAACAGCATGAGTTACGGTGGGTATGCTACTAACCGTTCAACCTGAACGACACTCGATACACAGCGGCTTCACACGCTTTTTTCTGACCTTTATTCACTAATCCAGCAGCCGCACAATGAAATTTTTAACTGAATTGTGTTTGACAATTTTCACTAACCGACCGTTTTCGTAGCTGTAGTCGTCAGCCCGGTCGCTAATCACCGCGTGGTAGCCTTTATCTGTCCGGGTCAGGGTGAAATAATCACCAAAATACTCGGCATAGACCTTACTGCGACCCGTTGGTTCGTAAAAGTACAAAAGTGAACTTGTAAAATCAATATTCTGGGTTTCGGTTGCCTGGTGTTTGTACTTATATTGATCAGCTACAATGTCATAATGATCACCTTTCCATTCGGTCCGTGACGCGAAATTTCCGCGATTTGTGCGGGCATCAACGGTTGCCAGAGTCAATTTTTTGCCATCAAACTGGTTCACCGTTTTATAATAAATTTTTACGGTATAGACCAGCAAATTCACCTTTACATCGCTAATGAGGGTGTAGGTTGTGCGATTGTCGGCCAGTGGCTGCCGCATGGCGGTCATGGTCCCCACCCGGATGCCTGCCATCTCAATGGCGTAATGATGCGTTTCGGCCGGGCCGGTTCCCGTCGATATCTGGGCCGTTGCCGTGGTCAGGAGCAGGCAAAAAATCAGGGTAACCAACCAATTTGTCAACGTCATTGGGAATAATAAATAGGGTATTCAATCGTAACTAACAAACGATTAACGACTATTGCAAGCAAAAGTAATACCCACCGTCATCGCTTATTATGGCCACCCGTCTCGTACTCAGCCTTTTCCTCCTTACTCAGCTAACTCTTGCCATTGGTCAGGTTACCGACCGGTACACGATTATTCCCCGACCGGCCCAGCTTGAACCCCGCGCCGGTGAATTTACCCTTACTGGTGCCACTACCCTACTGGTGCCCGCTGCTCAGCCTGCGATCAAAGTCATTGTCGATGCGTTTGCCAATCAAATCAACCGGAGCAGCGGCCTGGCCCTTTCCGTGCATATGGCTACAGGCAAGTCTGATGACCTTACATCACCGGAGAATCGAATTGTGTTTGCTCTCACGCGCGACACGACGATGGGTGATGAAGGCTACCGAATCGACGCAACCGAAAAGTGGGTAACCGTCGAAGCGTCTACCCCTAAAGGAATTTTCTATGCTGTTCAGACGCTCTATCAACTCCTGCCGCCCGCTGTGTTGGGCGCAGGGCAGGGGGCCGCAAGCCGGGTTATATCGCCTGCCCCGCGCTCCCCGCTGCTTGCCCTACCCGCCTGCCGGATTCAGGACAAACCCCGCTACAGCTATCGGGGTATGAGTCTGGATGTGAGCCGCCATTTTTTTTCGGTAGCGTTCCTCAAGAAATACCTCGATTTGATGGCCCTGCATAAATTCAATAATTTCCACTGGCACCTGACCGACGACCAGGGCTGGCGCATTGATATCAAAAAATACCCCAAATTAACGCAGGTCGGATCGCAGCGGCATGAAACGATTATTGGCCACTATGATGACGCTGACCCGCAGGTGTTCGACGGAAAACCCTACGCTGGTTTTTACACCCAGGACGAGATTCGCGAGGTCGTGCGCTATGCCGCTACAAAGTATATTAACGTCATCCCCGAAATTGAGATGCCCGGCCACGCGCTGGCGGCTTTAGCCGCCTATCCCGAACTGGCCTGTTCGCCCGGCCCTTATCAGGTGGCAACGAAGTGGGGCGTGTTTGAGGATGTGTTTTGCCCCACCGAAAAAACGTTTGCGTTTTTGCAGGATGTACTGACGGAAGTGATGGACCTGTTTCCGGGCAAATACATTCACATTGGCGGAGACGAGTGCCCGAAAACCGCCTGGCGAAAAAGCCTATTCTGTCAGCAGCTTATCAAACGCGAACGGCTGAAAAACGAGCACGAACTACAGAGTTACTTCATCCGGCGAATCGACAAATTCGTAACGGCCAAAGGTCGCCGGATTATTGGCTGGGATGAGATTCTGGAGGGCGGCTTATCGCCCAATGCCATGGTCATGAGTTGGCGGGGAATCAAAGGCGGCATTCAGGCAGCCCGCCAACGCCACGATGTGATTATGACGCCGGGGTCGTTCTGCTACTTCGATCATTATCAGGGCGATCCGGCCCAGGAGCCAACGGCTTTCGGTGGCGCATTACCCTTAGAAAAAGTGTATTCTTACAACCCCACGCCCACCGTATTGTCGCCCGCCGAAGCCACGCATATTCTGGGCGCACAGGGCAACATCTGGACGGAATATATTGCTACGCCCGACCAGGCCGACTACATGATTTGGCCCCGTGCTGCTGCGCTGGCCGAGGTGGTCTGGACGCCCATCCCGCAGAAAAACTACGATGATTTTACCCGTCGGCTATCAACCCATTTCGAGCGGTTAGCCATTTTGAACGTCAATTACGCCCGAACAATTTATGATGCAAGCCTGTTGGCCAAACCCACACCCGAAGGCAGGGTAGAGCTAACGTTATCGGGAGGCAAACAATGGGGAGCCTGGCTGCCGGAAATTCGCTACACGCTCGATGGCAGCATTCCATCGGGGGAATCACCCCGGTACGAAAAACCGTTTCTGCTCGACAAATCCACAACCGTTCGAGTCGCCACATTCAACAAGGGCAAACACCTAAACGAGATGGCGAAGGTAAAAAACGACTATATCGTCTCGAAAGCGACGGGCAAGCCTTATACCCTGCTAAACGCCCCGACCAGCGGTCGGCCCGACCGACAGTATAGCCTAACCGATGGCATGACGGGCGGCATGGGTGGCTACGAGGTCGCGGGGGTGGTTTCGTTCAAAAATGACATCAACCTCGTGATCGACCTCAGTCAGGTGCAGCCGGTAGAGAGTGTTCGGGTAGGGTTTCTGAAGTACACGGCCCGGGATATTTGCCTGCCCAAACAGGTCGAGATTTCGGTGTCGGAGGATGGAAAAGCGTTCAAATCTGTACTCATCGCGAAAACCAATGCTGCCGAAGGGGGCAAACGGGCCATTGTCCGGCTCCCCTTCGACTTCACGCCAACATCGGCCCGATACATTCGGATCATTGCCAGGCACGTGGGGCGGGTTCCGGCGGGGCTTCGCAATCCCGGTAACGTGGCCCAACTGGCGGTGGATGAGGTGGAGGTTAAGTAGGGAGTACGATAACATACTTTTAGGCAAATGGATACAGATGTAATCGTCGTTGGAGCAGGGCTGGCGGGGTTGGTAGCAGCCGCTGAGCTTGCCGACGCGGGCAGGCGGGTGCTTATTGTCGATCAGGAGCCAGAACAAAACCTGGGCGGACAGGCATTCTGGTCGTTTGGGGGGTTATTTTTAGTTGATTCCCCCGAGCAGCGTCGGTTGAGAATTCGCGATTCGTATGACCTGGCGCTTACTGACTGGCTGGGCAGCGCCGGTTTCGACCGACCCGAGGACCACTGGCCCCGACAATGGGCCGAGGCTTATGTTGCCTTCGCAGCCGGAGAAAAACGGTCCTGGCTGCGCCAGCAGGGTATTCGTTTCTTTCCCGTTGTTGGCTGGGCCGAGCGCGGAGGCTATGGCGCCATCGGCCACGGCAACTCGGTTCCCCGGTTTCACGTTGCCTGGGGCACAGGCCCCGGCGTGCTGGCTCCTTTTGAGCACCGCGTCCGTGAAGCGGTAAAACGCGGCCTGATTACCCTGAAATTTCGCCATCGGGTCAACGAATTAACGCTGACCAACGGCATCGTCAATGGCATCCGGGGCGACATACTTGAACCCAGCCTGGCCAAACGCGGGGAGAAAAGCTCGCGTGTGGTCGTGGGTGAATTCACGTTTCAGGCGCAGGCTGTTATCGTCACATCGGGCGGTATTGGCGCTAACCACGACCTGGTTCGCCAAAACTGGCCGAAGCGGTTAGGCGAGCCACCTAAGCACATGTTGTCGGGTGTGCCAGAGCACGTAGACGGGCGTATGCTGGCCATTTCCGAAGCCGCCGGGGCCAACCTGATCAACCGCGACCGGATGTGGCACTATACCGAGGGCATTCAGAACTGGAACCCCATCTGGAGCCAGCACGGGATTCGTATTCTGCCCGGCCCCTCCTCAATGTGGTTCGATGCGGCTGGTAATCGGCTGCCTGTTCCCTTATTTCCGGGCTTCGACACGCTCGGCACACTCCGGCACATCCGAACAACGGGCTACGACTACACCTGGTTTGTGCTGAACCAAGCCATCATCAAAAAAGAATTTGCACTGTCGGGTTCCGAGCAAAACCCTGATTTAACGGACAAAAGCTGGCGGCAGGTGCTGGGCCGGGCTACGGGCAAAGCGGCCCCCGGCCCGGTCGAAGCCTTCAAAAAGCACGGCATTGATTTTATTGTGAAAGACAACCTGGCCGACCTCGTGGCAGGCATGAACGCGCTGACGGGCGAAAACCTCATTGATTTGGCATCGCTCGAACGCGAGATAGTTGCCCGCGACCGCCAGATTCTCAACCCCTTCAGCAAGGATTTACAGATTACCGCCATTCGGGGAGCGCGCCAGTACCTCGGCGACCGGTTGATACGAACCGTTAAACCACATCCATTACTCGACCCGGCCGCCGGACCCCTGATTGCTGTTCGGTTGCACATCCTGACCCGCAAGACGCTGGGTGGCCTCCAAACCGACTTATCGGGCCGGGTATTGAGCGCTGATGGTGAACCCATTCCCGGTCTGTATGCTGCTGGCGAAGTAGCCGGATTCGGCGGGGGTGGAATGCACGGCTACCGGGCTTTAGAAGGCACATTTCTGGGTGGGTGCATCTTTTCGGGTCGCACCGCTGGTCGGGCAGCGGCTGAAGCTGTAGGTTAATTTCTGAGTGATTGGTCAAACAAAAAACCTCCACATCATATAGACATGGAGGTTTTTTGTGGGCCAGCCAGGACTCGAACCTGGGACTTACTGATTCACTTTCCTCTGGTTTCCCAAAGTAGTTGGACTATCTCATCACCCTCGTCTGACCTTAAAAAGTCAATCGTTAGGGCGGGGGGCGTTAGTAGAAGCGTATTGGTTGGTTTCCTCACTTCTTAGTCTCTGCACCGTTTAAGCTACCGTATCGGCGGACCGATTTTCTAACCATTCGCCTAATTTGGCTCAGGATTACCATCAGCATACTCTGCAAAAAGCATCTGGTAAGGCTTCCCTGAATTAACCCCCTGCTCATCCTGTGATTTCTCACGGGAGGCACCAGCGACTATTCGTTGTACATTGTGAAAGGTGAGTTCCGGGTTATGTTCTTCTGCATGGCAGTTGGAACATACTAATTAACACTTGTTTGCTTCTTCAGCAATCAGACTCCATTTCTTATTAGACAAAATGCGCGAGTCTAATTTAAATGACTTCTGATACGAATCAACATGATGAAAGTGTAGAGCGGAAATGTTTGCACAATAACCGCACCGGACACACTTACCACCCAACAGACTGATTAACTTGAGTTTGCAATCAAGTGACCGAATCGTTTGGGAGTGATATGTATTTGTCTGTGCCTTTACCCGGTGATAGTGATCTTTCTGCTTACATGTGTTACCACAATACTTCTGCTTCTGACCATCAATAGGCTTCGCACAAACCACACATACTCTTTTCATAAACCAAGTCGTTAAGTACTCAATTTACAAAAAAATAGTTATTTCACAATATCAAAGAACAATACTTCGATGAGTCAGGCACTCTAACCAACTGAGTTACAAGCCCATTGCTGATTGATTGCTCAGATTCAGCGATGCAAATTTACGAATTTTTTGACAGTATTGCAGAACTGGTTGGATTTTCAATGCACAATCTCAAAATCCTGTAATCCTAATCTGAACTATCTTTGCCTGATGGCAACGCCTAACAAGAAGAAAATTCTAAATGACCCCGTTTACGGGTTTATTACCATCCCGACGGAGTTGCTCTTCGATTTGGTTGAGCACCCTTACTTCCAGCGACTTCGGCGGATTAAGCAGTTGGGTCTGTCGGAGTACGTTTATCCGGGCGCTTTGCATACACGCTTTCATCACGCGCTGGGGGCTATGCACCTGATGGGCCAGGCCATGAGCACGCTGCAAAGCAAAGGCCACCGCATCAGCGATACGGAGTGCGAAGCCGCCCAAATTGCCATCCTGCTGCACGATGTTGGCCATGGGCCGTTCTCGCACGTGCTGGAGTGCTGTTTGCTGGACAATGTGCCGCATGAAGCGATTTCGCTGATGATCATGCACGACCTCAACCACCAATTTGGGGGAGCCTTATCGCTGGCTATCCGCATGTTCGATGGCACCTATGAGCGCCCCTTTTTCCATCAGCTTATTTCGAGTCAGTTGGACATGGACCGCATGGATTACCTCAACCGCGACGGCTACTATACGGGCGTTGCAGAGGGAGCCATTGGCGCTGAACGCATCATTAAAATGCTCGATTTAGTTGACGACCAGTTGGTTGTGGAAGCGAAAGGCATTCTGAGTGTTGAGAATTTCCTGAATGCCCGGCGGTTGATGTACTGGCAGGTCTATCTGCACAAAACCTCGATCTGCTGCGAGTCCATGCTGGTGCAGATTCTGCGCCGGGCGCGGTTTTTGACTCGACTACCGAGCCAGGAGCCGATTTTTGCGTCGGATGCGTTCCGGTTATTTCTAAGCAAAAGTGTTTCCCTAACTGATTTTCAGGCGAATTCGATGTACCTCAACGCCTTCACTAAGTTAGATGACTTCGATATCTGGGCGTGTATAAAACAGGGAGCTTCGCATGCGGACCCGGTTTTGTCGATGCTCTGCAATATGCTGCTCGACCGGAAACTGTTCAAAATTATGCTATCGACCGAGCCGTTTGCGGGCGAACTGCTCAACGAACTCGAAGTTCAATTGCACCAAACTGGCCTGCCCGACGACTGGCTGTCGTACTTTCTGGTGGAAGGGCAGGCAACCAACGCGGCTTACCTGCCCTCCGGCGACCGGATTGCCATTAAACTCAAATCGGGCCGGGTCATTGACATTGCCGATGCATCGGAC
Source organism: Spirosoma areae (assembly GCF_054781775.1). Classification (NCBI taxonomy): domain Bacteria; kingdom Pseudomonadati; phylum Bacteroidota; class Cytophagia; order Cytophagales; family Cytophagaceae; genus Spirosoma; species Spirosoma areae. Next base: position 54,092 of record NZ_BAAGTT010000046.1, read on the forward strand.
CTGTCGAATATTCAGGTGCTGACCAACATTGTTCGCCGATATTATGTATGCTGGGCGAGGGATTTAGTAATTAGTGACGTAGTGAAATAGCTGCACTGGTAAACAAAATGCCCAGACACACGCCACGACCCGACCTGTTTTACTTACGCCACCTACCTAACCCATTGCGGAAAAGTCCAATTTGTTAGCTACCTTAGCGGCCTGATCGCTCGCCAATAGCGAGTGCTTTGCGACGGCCGTCATACGCATATGAAGTTTACAGTCAAGCAGATTGCCACGCTGCTGGGGGGCGAAGTCGCCGGAAATGAGTCACTGGCAATCACCGGATTAGCTAAAATTGAAGAGGGAAAGCCAGGCGATATTTCGTTTTTGTCGAACCTCAAATATGAGCCGTATATCTATACTACTCAGGCATCGGCGGTAATCGTCGATCAGTCATTCCAGCCTAAAAAACCCGTTGATTCGTCCCTGATTTTTGTGGAAAATTCCTACACGGCTTTTGCACGCCTGTTAGAGGAATATTACAAACAGCTAAGCTTTTCGCGGGTCGGTGTTGAGCAGCCCTCGTATATTGGCGACGAGAGCCGGGTTGGCGAGTTAAGCTACCGGGGGGCGTTTTCCTATATTGGACACAACTGCCAGATTGGCCGAAACGTCAAAATCTATCCACATGCCTACATTGGCAACAATGTTCGCATCGGCGACAACACCATCATCCATCCGGGTGCCCGCATTCTGGATAATTGCCTCATCGGGCAGCATTGCATCATTCACCCCAACGCGGTTATTGGCAGCGAAGGGTTTGGCTTTGCGCCCCAGCCCGATGGTACCTACAAGACCATTCCGCAACTCGGCAATGTGATTCTGGAAGACTGGGTGAATGTAGGCTCCGGGACGACCATTGACTGTGCTACGCTGGGGTCAACCATTATCCGGACGGGCGCTAAACTCGATAACCTGATTCAGATTGGGCACAACGTCGAAATCGGCCGAAACACCGTTATTGCGGCCCAGACGGGCATTTCGGGGTCGACTAAGATTGGCGAAAACTGTGTTATTGCCGGTCAGGTTGGTTTTGCGGGCCACCTGACTATTGCCAACGGAACCAAAGTGGGGGCGCAATCGGGGGTGGGGAAAAGCATTGACGAAGAAAATACGGCCATCAATAGCTCCCCGGCATTCGGCCTTAAAGAAAGTATGCGCTCCTTAGCTGTGTTCCGCCGGTTGCCCTCGCTGGAACAACGACTTTCCAATTTAGAGAAGAAAAATGAAAAACGGTCGTAAGTGACAAGCGATAAGTTGGTTTAAGAGACTTACGACTTACCTCTCACTACTCATAATGTACGAATGAATACCAAACAACAGACGATTCAAAAAGCCGTTTCGGTATCGGGGGTGGGCCTGCACACAGGCGTTCAGGCAACGATGACCTTCCTGCCCGCCCCTACCAATCATGGCTATAAATTCCAGCGCATCGACCTGCCGGGGAGTCCCGTTGTTGATGCCGACGTGGATAACGTTGTCGACCTCTCGCGCGGCACAACCATTGAACAGAGTGGCGCCCGGGTCCACACCGTCGAGCATACGCTGGCCGCGCTGGTGGGGTTGCAGTTAGACAATATTCTGATTCAGTTGGATGGCCCCGAGCCGCCCATTATGGACGGGTCTTCGATTCAGTTTATCGATGCGCTGCGCGATGCCGGTATTGAAGAACAGAATGCGACCCGCAACTATTTTGAAGTCAGTGAATATGTTCATTACCGCAATGCCGAAAAAGACATCGAACTGGCAGCGCTGCCGTTGAACGACTATCGCCTGACGGTAATGGTTGACTATAACTCACGGGTTATCAGCAGCCAGCACGCCTACCTGAACGACATCAGCCAGTTTCCTGAACAGATTGCCAGTTCCCGCACGTTTGTCTTTTTGCACGAATTAGAGGCACTTTACAAGCAGAATCTCATTAAAGGTGGTGACCTCACAAATGCTATTGTGATTGTTGACCGGGATGTGAAAGATGGCGAACTGGATTATTTAGCCGACTTGCTTCATAAACCCAAGGTGAGCGTAAACAAACAGGAAGGCATTCTGAACAACATTCAACTGCACCACCCGAACGAGATGGCCCGCCACAAACTGCTCGACGTAGTTGGTGATTTGGCCCTTATTGGCCGCCCCATTAAGGCCCAGATTCTGGCAGCCAGGCCGGGCCACGCAGCCAATGTGGCATTTGCCAAAAAAATAAAGAAGCTGATTCAGAAAAATGCGGCCAATCAGGTGCCGCAGTACGACTCAACGCAGCCGCCCGTGCTGGACATTAACCGGATATCGCAGTTGCTGCCCCACCGCTACCCGTTCCAGATGATCGACAAAATCATCGCGTTAGACGAAAACAGCGTGGTAGGCCTCAAAAACGTGACCATGAATGAGCCGTTTTTTCCAGGTCACTTTCCGGGCAATCCGGTAATGCCCGGCGTTATGCAGCTCGAAGCAATGGCACAAACCGGTGGTATTCTGGTGCTTAGCACAGTGCCTGATCCCGAAAACTACTGGCCATTTCTGGTCGGGATTGAGAATTGCCGTTTCCGGCGAAACGTTTTGCCGGGAGATACTGTCATCTTCAAGTGCGAATTTACGTCGCCTATGAAGCGGGGCATTGTGAAAATGCAGGGCCGGGGCTACGTTAGCAACCAACTGGTCTGCGAAGCCGACATGATTGCCAGTTTAGTGAAGAAAAAATAATGAATAGTGTACAATGAATAATGCAGGATTAGCTCTCTCCTTCGCCGTTCATTACTCATTGTTCATTACTCATTGTACATTTTTGAAAAAATGATTCAACCATTAGCCTACATTCACCCCGAAGCAAAGATTGCCCACAACGTGGTGATTGAGCCGTTTGCGGTTATCCATAAAGACGTTGAGATTGCCGAAGGATCGTGGATCGGTTCGCACGCAGTTATCAACGAAGGGGCGCGCATCGGCCAGAATTGCAAGATTTATCCGGGGGCTGTTATTTCAGCAACTCCCCAGGATTTGAAGTTCAATAATGAATACACCCGTACCTACATCGGCGACAATACGACCATTCGCGAGTATGCTACCATTAGCCGGGGAACGGAAGAACACTGGAAAACTGAAATTGGGACCCACTGCCTGATTATGGCTTACGCCCACGTAGCCCACGACTGCCGCATTGGTAATCACTGCATTATCACCAACAATGTGCAGATGGCAGGCCACGTTTACATGGGAGACTGGGCTATTATCGGCGGGTCAAGTTCGGTGCTTCAGTTCACCCGCATCGGCGCTCATGCCTTTATTTCGGGTGGCTCACTCGTTCGTAAAGACGTTCCGCCTTTTGCGAAAGCGGCCCGTGAACCCTTGACCTACGTTGGTATTAATTCGACAGGCATTCGTCGACGAGGGTATACAAATGAGCGTATCAATGAAATTCAGGAAGTTTATCGGTATCTATATCTGCGCGGTCTGAACAATGCCGATGCGCTAACCCAGGTTGAACTCGAACTCCCCCCCTCCGATGAGCGCGACGAAATTGTGAACTTTATTCGTTCGTCCGAACGCGGGATCATGCGCGGGCCATCGTCGAACGGAGAGCGGGAGTAAGGCTTAACACCACGGTGAAGTGAAGTTACCACACTATCGTGGCCTGTGTCCCCACAGGCCACTCGACCGAATGGTTGCTATTGCTGACGCATAAGTGGCCTGTGGGGACACAGGCCACGGTGAAGTGAAGTCACGAGGCCATGTTGACGATCAAAACCGAACAAATCGGCAAAAAATACCGAAAAGAGTGGATTTTTCGGGGCGTCGACCTAACGCTTTCCGCAGGCACGAGTTATACGTTCGTGGGGCCAAACGGCAGCGGAAAATCGACACTGCTACAACTGCTGGCCGGGAGTCTGCCTGCCACAGAAGGCCAGTTAACGTATTCGCGGAACGGCAAGCAAATCGACTCTGACAATTGGTTTCGGCAGGTGACCATTGCGGCTCCGTATCTGGAACTGGTGGAAGAGCTGACATTAGATGAATTGCTGACGTTTCATCAAACGTTTAAACCTTTCCGGGCTGGTCTTACGCCCGAAACCGTTGCCGAACGCTTAGCGCTGACCCCTGCCCGCCATAAGGAGATTAAGTATTTTTCGTCGGGAATGAAACAGCGCGTCAAGCTGGGGCTGGCGTTTTTCTCCGAAGCACCCCTCGTTATTCTGGATGAACCAACAGCCAATCTCGACCGGCAGGGCGCTGCCTGGTATCACGAGCAGGTTCGCCAGCTCAGCCCCGATCAACTTCTTTTAATCGGCTCAAATCAGCCCGCCGAATACGATTTCTGCCCAAATGTGCTGGATGTGATGCAGTGGAAGTGAGTGTAAATACGACCCCAGGACTACTTAGCCTTCGGCCCGCAGCACATCCAGTGGTGGGCGTACCAGTACCTCCCGGCTATTGAACACACCAATCAACAGGGTTAATAGGGTTACGACAACTGTAATCGTGAGTAGCGGTATAAAATCGGGTCGGTAAGGCACGTCAAAAACGAATTGTGCCAATGCCCACGTGCCACCAATAGAAAGCAGAATACCCGAAAAGGCTGCCAGTAAACCCAATAAACCGTACTCTAAGGCTGTAATACGCAAAATTTGCCCCCGGCTCGCTCCCAGGGTTCGCAGCAAAACACTTTCGCGCAGCCGCTGGTATTTGCTGATAACCACCGAACTGGCCAGCACTAAAAGCCCGGTCAGAATACTGAACAGCGCCATAAATTGAATGACGAACGAAATTTGACCGAGAATCTCATCGACCGTTTTCAGGATCAGCCCCAAATCGATAGCCGAAACGTTGGGGAAGTTTCTGACCAGCCCAAGTTGCAGTTGAGCCGACGTTCGGTTATCGGGCACGCGGGTCATCAGCACATGAAACTGCGGAGCCTGCTCCAGCACACCCGTTGGGAAAACAATCAGAAAGTTTGTCTGTAGCCGACCCCATTCAACGTCCCGAGTGCCGCCCACAATAACCGGAATTGGGGCACCCTGCACATTGAAATTGAGCGTATCGCCGAGTTTGATATGAAGCCGCTCAAAGAAATCTTTTTCTATGGAAATATACGCATTGCCATTCGCCTGATAGGGCGCTTTTCCCGATGTCAGTTTCTCCGATGAACTGAGCGAGTCGCGGTACGTCACCCGATACTCCCGGGTGAAGGCCCAGTTTGGTGTTTTTGCCGACGTATCCCGACGACTTACCCCAGTCGACTTACCATTGATGTCAGCTAAACGCATCGTTACAACCGGCACATCCTGCATGATGGGTAGTTTTTGCGCGTTCACTAACGACCGAACGCCCGCCAACTGCTCATTCTGAATGTCGAACAGCACCATATTGGGCTGTTTGCCACTACCCGACAGTTCTACCCGACCCAGCAGCAGCCCCTGCGTCAGGTAGAGGGTAGCAATGAGAAAGGCGCCTAACCCAATGGACGTAACCAAGATAAGCGTCTGGTTATTGGGGCGGTACAGGTTGGCCAGACTTTGCCGCCAGACATAACTCCACGAGACCGGAAAAAATCGGCGCACTAACCAGATTAACCCCAGACCGAGGGCTGTGAGAATGCCAAACGCCAGGGTAAGCCCGGCCGTGAAGCCAACAGCCAGCATCAGGTCTTTGGTTTGTAAATACGCAAACCCGACGATGAACCCGATAACCAGCAAATAAACAAGCCACCGCAACGGATCTCTGCCATTCAGGTCATCCTCGTAGGACGAACGCAGGGCGCGGAGGGGCGAAACATTCCGAATGGCCAGCAAGGGTAGCAACGAGAACAGCACCGAAATCAACAACCCGGTACCGATACCGCCCAGAATAGCCGGTACCGACAAGGTCGTCTGGACCGTGATGGGCAGAAAATTGCCAAACACGCGCGGTAAAATCAACTGCACCGCCGAACCCAGAAATGCACCGACACCCGCGCCAAGCAGACCCATAAGTGTCGTCTGGAGCAAATAAATCAGAAACGATTGCCGTCCACTGGCACCGAGCGTTCGCAAAATAGCGACCGACGTCACTTTTTCCCTTACATACAACTGCACCGCGCTGGCTACCCCTACGCAGCCCAGCAACAGCGCCACGAAGGCCACTAAACTCAGGTATTTCGTCAAATCGGCGAAAGAGCGGCCCGTTTGCCGTTTGCGTCCGGCAACGGTATCGTAATTCACGCCCTCTTTATCGAACCGTGCCGCCACGGTTTTAAGGTAGTTCTCAATATCGGTGCCCGAAGGAAACTGGTAGTAATATCGGTAGTTCACCCGGCTGCCGCGCTGCAATAACCCGGTATTGGCCAGAAACTGGTTGGGAATGAATACCGTGGGTGCAACGGTGGCAGCAATGGCTGCCTGCCCCGGTGTTTTGGTCACTCGCCCCATAATCAAAAATGACAGATTACCGACCCGCACCGAGTCGCCGGGCTGAGCGCCCAACTGCACCAAGAGCGCATCGTCGACTAAGGCTACCCGGCTGGCTGCCTGCCGAAACGACGCGATAGCCGAAGCAGGCTGTACCTCCCACGTTCCATAATACGGAAAATTTCCCTGCAACCCTTTCACCTGCGCCAGCCGAACGCCCCCAGTTTTGGGTATGGAAACCAACGACGCAAATGAGACTTCATACGCCCGGTCACGCCCAATGGTTTTGAGCAACTGCTGCGTTTTCGCGGATGGCGGTCGGTTCCACGAAAGGGTGAGATCGGCCCCGAGGAGTTCGCGGGCCTGCTCATCAATGCTTCGGGCCAGATTGTCGCCGAAGGAATTGATAGCTACCAACGCGGCAATGCCCAGCACAATGGCCGACATAAACAACAATAACCGCTGGCGGCTCCGACGACTATCGCGCCAGGCCATACGAAACAGCCAGGCCGAACCTGGACGGGGATAGAGCAACGGATGAAAACGAGGGGTATCCATAGTGAATGTTGAATAATAGAATGACTGAATGATTGTATACGCCAGCTATTCAATCATTCAACAATTCAGTCATTCTATCATTTACCACCGCCCCTCCCTTAATTCGGATAATGCGCTGGGTTCGGGAAGCCAGGTCAAGGTCGTGCGTAACGAGGACAAGCGTTGTTCCGGCCTCGCGGTTGAGTTCAAAGAGCAGGTCGACAACGGTAGCGCTGGTATCGGCATCGAGGTTACCGGTCGGCTCATCCGCGAAAAGCAGTTTAGGGCGGTTGGAAAAAGCCCGCGCCAACGAAACGCGCTGCTGCTCGCCCCCTGAGAGCTGCGTTGGGTAATGGTGTCCGCGATTGCCCAAACCAACTCGGTCGAGCAGTGCCTGGGCGGCTTTTGCGGCTCCTTTCTCTCCCCGAAGTTCGAGCGGCACCATCACATTTTCGAGTGCTGTGAGTGTGGGCAGTAGTTGGAAATTCTGGAAAATAAAGCCCACATATTGGTTCCTGATGGCCGCCCGCTGGTCTTCACTGAGGGTATCCAGCCGAACATCGTTCAGATATACACTGCCCGACGAGGCCCGGTCTAAACCGGCACACAAGCCCAGCAACGTAGTTTTACCACTGCCCGATGGCCCGACAATGGAAAACGTATCGCCCGGTTCGAGGGTAAAATTAACGCCGTGCAGTACAGTCAGGTCACGCCCTCCACTCGAATAGGTTTTCGTAAGATTTTCGACGCGCAGAATACTCATTGGAACGTAAAATTTGTTTAACGTTTCAAGTACCAGGTTTCAAGTTTAACAGCCAACTGCTCCAGCGGCCCGGCTGGAACCTGAAACCTGGAATATGAAACTTTTTATATCCTCTTTTCTTTGTTTAAATCAAACCGACATAAAATCAATGAAGTTCTGCTTAAACCAACAAACGTCCTTTTCTGTGATAAGCGGGCTGATGCTCCTCTTAACGGTCTGGGGATGTGGCTCATCCGAAAAAAAAACGGACGCCAATACGGGTGCTGCTCCATCTACGCAGGCAGCAGCCAATCCAGTCGAGACCGCTAAAAAACAAATTGTGCTGTTCTACGGCAACAGCCTGACAGCCGGTTATGGCGTTGAGCCTTCGCAGGCGTTTCCAGCATTAATCGGGCAAAAAATTGACGCTGCCGGCTTAACGTATCAGGTTGTTAATGCCGGACTGAGTGGCGAAACAACGGCCGGTGGCAAAAGCCGGATTGGGTGGGTTATGCGCCAGCCCGTAGCCGTGTTTGTCCTGGAACTGGGTGGCAACGACGGACTTCGTGGTCTTCCTCTGACAGCAACCCGGCAAAATCTGCAGGCCATTATGGATACCGTCCGCCGGAAAAGCCCGCAGGCAACGATTGTACTGGCCGGTATGCAGATTCCGCCCAACATGGGTACGACTTACGCAGCCGAATTTCGGACCTTGTTTAAGGAACTGGCCGACAGAAACAAGGCGATTCTAATCCCATTTCTGCTCGAAGGCGTGGGCGGTGTGCCAAAACTCAATCAGCCCGACGGCATTCATCCAACACCCGCCGGCCATAAGATTGTGGCCAATACGGTATGGGAAATACTCAGGCCCGTGTTGAAGTGAATTAATCAGTGCAAGATTCCCAAACGGCGTATTTTTGTCATCCCGACGAAGGAGGGCTCATAAAGTCTACTTTTACCGAAGATCTCTCCTGCGTCGGGATGACAAAAACAAATCTGGAATAAAATTCAGAACGGATACCCAACGGCAATGTTAAACACCAGATTTTGCTTTCGCCAGTCACGATTGCCAAAGTTTATCTGGTCAATAACCCACTCACTGCCATTGGTTTTGTATGGCTTTCGCAGGGGCGTTGCCAGATCGAGCCGGATCAGGAAATACGATAAATCAATACGAATGCCAACGCCGGTGCCGAGGGCAATTTGTTTATAAAAGTCAGATTTGAACAGTTCATTGCTCTCACTGAACTCCGGAATATCATAGTACGTCCAGACGTTACCCGCGTCGAAAAATACGGCTCCTTCGAGGAACTTGTTAAATTTGACCCGTACTTCCGTGTTGGCTTCCAGTTTAATATCCCCCCCGCCTTCCTGAAAGGCAGGCAGGTTACGGATGGTGTCGCGGGTGAACAGGCCCGGCCCGATGGCGCGGGGACGAAAGGCCCGGATGCTGTTAGCTCCCCCAACAAAATATTGTTTCGTAAACGGAATCTGGTAGGTCTCTGAGTTCCCATAAGGAATACCGATGCCTGCAAACAGCCGGTTTGCCCAGGTAATATTCTTGGTCAAACGACGATAGAACCGCGTATCGACATCAAATCGGACATACTGGGCATAAGGGACGCCAAAAACCACTTTTCGTTCCTGATCCGGTTTAATTTCGTGAACGAAAAGACTAACTAAGTTACCCGCCGTTTCAACATTAGCCGTCAGTTTAAACGTAGTTGGTGAAGCCGAACGAGGAGATGAATTATAATTAAACGTATACAGCGTACTCAGAATAAGCTGGTCAGATTTAAACACAGTGTTCTGATATTGCTGCTTAACAATACCCGGCACCAGTGTATCTTCCTGAATATCCCGAAAGCCCTGTCCAATACTACTAATCGGTACATAAACATAGTTGGCATTGAAGGGCTGAAATACGTGCTCGATTTGCTGATTCTGACGCCATGCATAGCCAAAACTTGTCTGAAACGAGTTGATTCGATATAGACCACCCCGTATAATCGTCTGATAGCCCAGCGTCGCGTTGGTTTTTGGCAGGGCCTGCCGCTGGTCATAGAGGAACCGTATGGGGGAAACCAATCGCGGAAAACTCAGCAGTGCATCGGCTCCCAACCGATAGTTCGTTACGTTCTGGTCGCCCCCTCCCACCTGAAATTCAATACCGGCGTTGCCATTGATGGTCAGGAGTTCAGCGCGTTTAAGCGCGTTTCGATTCCGCCAGCTCAGAATCACCTGCGAACCAGTGAAGTTGTTGGAACGCGAGGTGCCGTCAACTTCCACACGAACGGACTTTTTGGGGTAAGGTGTCAGGTAGTAATGCACATCAAGCACCGCCGAGTCACCCTGCTGATCGGGGTCGAAACGGTTACGGACAAATTTAAAGGCGCCGACGTTGATGAAGCGCGACAGGGTTAAGTCCTGCGCCCGGCTGTTGTAGCGTTCTCCAGGCCGCACCGTCACGATGTCGCGGAAGAGTTTCGGATTGAACAGGCGGGTTGAATCGACAACGCGGAACAGCTCTTCAGTCTGGTTAGCCCGGCGTTTGTTGGTGTCAGACTGAGCGGTCGAGAGGTTGTAGTTTGGATAAATAAATACGTCGCGAATCGAATAGGGCACGGCGGCTGCCTCCGGTATGTCGGGCTTGATGTAGAACGTCAGAACCGTGCGGTGCGAAACGGAATCATTGTCGGCCAGCACGCCTAAATAGTCGGGCAGAAAATAATAGAAGCCCCGTTGTTTAATTAACTGACTGATGCGCTCCCGCTCTAATTTGATATTATCGAAGCGATAGGGATCGCCTTTTTTGAAAATCGTTCGTCGTCCGGCAAAGCGCAGCGCTTTCCGAACGGCTGACGAATCGACATAGTAAGCCACCGAGTCGATGTAGAAGCGGGGTTCCACATCGACCATATACACACCTCGTGCTTTATAGCCTTCTTCTTTGAGGCTCCCCGTTACATTTGAACCGAAATAACCTTCATTCTGCAATGTTGCCTTCATGACAGGGATATTCGACGAAATCGCTTTCGCGCTGGCCAGCACCGGCTCCTCGCCGAACTTACGCCGAAACCACGCCCGAAACCCTTTCGGTTTCTTCGGTTCGCCAAACAGGTAATACAAACCAACTTTGTAGGGATAACCGAATAGCTGCTTATTGGGGCGGGGCCGGGCAAGTGCCGTCAATTGGTCTTTTAAGGCCCCCTGATCATCCTTCGAGACCAGGGAGTCGGCCTGCACCACAATGTCGGTACCCGTATAAAGCCGCTCATTGGTGGGCAGGTGTTTGGCAATATTACACGCGTTGAGCAGACACACGATTAACAGCAGGGCGCAGGGAGCAAGGTGCCGGGAGCACCCCCCCGCTATCCCTGCTCGCTGCGCCCTGCGCCCTGCTGTTTTTAACAAGTTGTTCATAACGATTAATCAATTCTGCGCGGGACCCGGCGACCGACGCAGAATATCAGCCAGCGTATTGTAATCGACCGTAATAATGAAGCCTACGCCGGTTTCGATAATGAAGCCATCCAGCACAGCCTGATAGTCGTTACGCCGGTACCCGCGCAATACGTAACGACCATCGCGGGAAAGGTTGTAGTTCAGCGATACGTTATCAAATACTTCATTTGGATTCCGGGTAGCGCTGTTGGCCGCGTTTTCGAGCACAAAATTCCGACCGACGGAAACCGTCAGCCGCCCTTCCAGAAAACTCCGCGACAAGCCCACGTTCAGGTCGGTACGGGCGCCGTTGGTCGTCCCGCCGGTATTGGCGGCACCCGTTTGCGACAAGAGGTTGAAATCAACATCGAAGCCTTTCAGAACGCCCGATGCCAGCCGACCCAACTGCTCGGATATCAACTTGCTTACACTGCTCCGGGCAACGCCTTCGGCCTGGTTATTTAATCCCCCATTGTTTGATCCCGAGAAAAAGTCGGAGGTGTTTTCGGGCAGGAACCGATTCAGAATCAAGAGAGCAAACACCTGCTTATTCATCTGCGACTCGTCCTGACGTAATTTCTTGAGTTTATTCTCGATACTTGTGCCAAATTCACTCGATGCGGCCGCGCTGTTGCCTTCAACTTCCGGCAGTCGGATGTCGAAGTCCAATTTGGGCGCGGCTAAATTATTACTAATGCTCAGGGCCACATTGAACGGAAGTTTGCGGTTGAGCGCTGCCGCACTGACAGTCGTTGACTCGTTACCAATCAGGTCGGAGGGTGAGGTCGACACCTGGTAAATGGCGGTGATGTTGATGTCGGCTTTGAGCGGATCGCCGGCAAAACTGATGTAGCCTCCTTTCTGGATTTTAAACTGACGTTTCAAGACCTGATACGTCAGCGAATATTCGCCCTCCGTTACGTCGTAGCGGCCTAAAACAGTAATCTGTCCGGCAGCGTTGACGCCCACATTAAGCCGGGCGTTTCCCCGCGCCCGCAGGTAGTCGCCATTCAGTTCATCGACCACAATCGTTAATTCGGATTTCTCGTCGGCTTCCAGATCGAGCGAAATGGTTGAGTTACTCAACTCGTCGAACGCCAGCCGGGGCCTTGTTGCCGACGTGTCGCGTTTTGGGCGATAGATGTACTTCGCCAGCGCCAGCGAATCGTTGTGGTCGATGAACGTCACGATCTCGTTGGCTTCGTTCACATCCAGCGACTGGTCGGGCAGCACAAGCGAAATCTTACTGCCATCTTCGAGCCGGACTTTGCCGTTTACCGACGCATTGGACCCGGCTCCTTTGATACGCAGGTCGGCCGTTACGGCTGCTTGCCCATAGGCATAGTCATTGTCTTTTCGGGAAGCATTCAGCACCTGGAAGCGGTCGGCCCGAACGCGCAGGTCATACCCCGCATTGGGTAGATTTCGCAGCACAACTGCGCCATCGGTGGTGAGCGTCCGCCCCTGACTATCGCGCACATTGAAATCTTTCAGGGTGATGGTTTGCCCGGCAAACGTTAGCGTTTCCTGATCGATGTGATACGTCGCATTGAGTTGTTTGATATTAAAGGCAACTGAATCGAAGGCGACGCTTCCGTTTAATTTTGGATTGTCGATAGCGCCCGCCACGCTAAACTCGCCCGTGAGCTGGCCTTCTGCCTGACGCAATTCGCCAAAGCTAAAGGCTTCGATGGTGCGGGCATCTAAGCGGTTCAGTTTAATGACCAGATCGAGTGCCTGCCGGGCGTTCTCAGGATTGTAAAAACCGGTGATGGTGGCATCATTATAGGGACCAGCCAGCGTTGTGTTGACACTGATTCGGCTATCGGAATTATTGCGGAAGCGGGCCGTAAGATTGCCTATTGGTTTATCCATTACCCGCAGACTATCGACATAAATGGAGCCAATAAACGACAGTTGGCTATCCTGACCTACGTAATCCTGCACGACAATAGTGCCGTTAAGCTGGCCACTGGCTAAGGTTGTGTCCTGATCGGCCAGCCGAGCCAGATTGGCCAACTCAATGGCGCGGGCCGTGATACGAATAGGCGCATTGCCATACGGCTCGGTATTGTTTAATTCGAGCGATTGCTGATTGGCAGCAATCCGCAGATTATTGATTCGCACGCCGTCGTTGCCATACTGGGCAAAACCAGTAGTATCCGTTTGCCAGCGTTGATAATTGGTTAACAGCCCATTGCGGGCAAACTGAAATCGGTAATTCGAATCGACAATGCTGAGCGTACCGGCCAGCCCGTGCAAATCCTGATTGATCGAATCTTTGTTAACAGCCGTAAACCGGAACTGGTTATTGACCGCTATTCCGTTCAGATTCGTTTGCCGGATGGTCATGCCATCGTAAAGAATGCCATCGACCTGTCCATCGACCTTTAGCTGGTTGTTGGATCCCCGCAGCGCCAGCGTACTCCCCTGTAGGGTGGTTGTGTCATACACAACAACGCCCGTGCGGAGAGTAGCCGACAGCGTTGTGTCCTTAGCATTATCTAAATAAGCGTTGAGCCGGACAGTATCCAGCCGGGTCAGGGCAGGAACAAAAGCCTGAAGTAACGGATTTTGGTAGGCTTTCAGGTTTAGGGTAAAGGCCGCCGGAGAAGCCACTTTTTTATACGTGAGGGCAGGCAGGGCAATGTATTTACTGATTTCGCCAACCACAACGTCATAAAGCTGGGTGTACTCAAACTGCCCGTTCAGGTTTAACCGCGCGCCCGGCAATTCGGCTACCAAACTCTTCGTCTGCCCATTGGCCGAAAATGCAGCATCCAACGCATCGACCGGATACGCCTTGCCGTTCAAACTCACCACAGCGTCTGTCGCCGAAATCGTACCGACGGGCTTCGCCGGATCGGTGGAGGTCATGTTGAGGAGAATGCGCCCCCTGAGCGACAGCGGGTCTTTGTATAATTTCAGTTTTTGTAGATTCAACTCCTGCACAACGGTTTCGCCTACAACGCTGGGGAACTCGCCCTTGAGACCAACTTTAGTATTTAGGGTCAGGTTAGCATTGGGGTCCTTGAGCGTACCGATAAGGTCGACGATACCATTGGCCAATTTACCTTCGGCGTTCAGGTTCTGGTAGCGATAGCCGCTCAATTCGGCCGACTGCACGGCCAGGTCGAAGCGGGTCGTGAGCGTGTTTACGTCGATGCCACGCCCATCGACCGTAGCCCGGCCCGTTATTTTACCAATGGTTCCGGTTTGCTTGAGCCACTTACCAGCCTCGAAATCGTTAAGTTTCAGGGTCCCTTTATACGTCTGGTTTCTACCGGCAACAAAGCCCGCTAAGCGACCATTAAAATCTGCCGTGCCCCAGTTGGTATTTAGTTTTGTATCTAAAACAAGGTTGTTGAGCTGCCCGTCAATCTTGCCCGTCAGCCGAAGTAGAGAAGGCAGTGCAATGGAGGATGGAATGGACCCTTTGGGAGCCAGTTTGTTGATGTCGGCTAAATTTGTTGTGGCCTGCTGCACTATCATATTCATGCCGAGCCGGTCGGGGTCCGTTACGTTGGTGAGCCGCCCGCTGGCCTGGATTTTCGTTCCCGACAGCATAGTAAGGTCAAACCGGGGAATGTTCAGCGCGGCCAACGTGCCTGTCACCTGAGCGTCGGCCCGGAACACCCCTCCCCGATTGCCCGCAAACGGGGGCGTATCGACCAGAAACGGAGCCAGTTGCAGGACGTCGGCTACCGACAGGCGGCTCTGGCGCAGATTTACCTGCACACTCACCCGCTTCGCAAAACGTGGATCACTCAACTGCCCCAGCGAGTCGTAGCGCAGCACTACCTGATCGCGAAGGAGCGAAGTGGGCGTCTGGATATACAGCTTCGTGAGCATCGTGGTCTGGTCGGTATATAAAACATCACTATCGAATTGTTGCAAAACAAGCCCACTTGTGGCCCGGAAACGCCCGTTGCGGAGTTGCCCGCTGATGCGCTGACCGCGCTTTCCTAAATCCTGATACACGAACGACCGCCCGTCGATGCCCAGATTTCGTAAGTCGAGGTGGCCGTAATCCAGACCCGTTTTTTGCCGGGACGCCGTTTCGTCATCGTACTGAATGCGGTTGTTGGCGAAGCGTACTATGCCAAGTTTAGCCTCCCATCCCGGCTTGTCTACAGTCGTTGCCGTGGTTGCTGCTGGCTTGGTTGCTATTGCTTTTCGGGTGGGCTTTGTCAGCATGACGGCTATATCGCCATTGACCAGATCGAGCGCTTTGATGCCAATCTTCTCTCCCTCCAAATACAAATAATCCGACTCCATAGTCAGTCGTTCAGCGCTGCCCTGCGTTCGAAAATCGGCAGTTTCGACGCGTACATCCCACTTAGCGTGGTTAATCTGCCACTTTCCCAGGGCTAAGTCGAGTGTATCGCCGGGCTGGCTGGCTGGGCTGGGTGGCGTAGGCAACCCTTCGTAGAGTCGTGTATAGGCGTTCAGCCCATTGACGGCTACATCCGATAAGTGGTACGTTGACTTGTATACGTCGGTTTCGCTGAAGTTTGCCCGCAGGCTGTCTACATAGGCGTTAACGTCGGCCCCAACCACATCATCTTTGTAGCGAATGCGAACGTCTCTCAGGGTGATACCCGTCAGGTTAATGGCCATCGGAGTCGACACGGTGTCGGCTGGTTCGGGGCGGTCCGACGCATCGGCGGTTCCTGTGTCGAACGCGTTGAGAATATATTGAAAGTTGAACGTGGTATCGGGCAATGTCCGGTTCAGGTTCAGGCGAATATGTTCCAGTTCGATCTGGTTCAGACTGACGCGGTTGTTGAGCAGACCCCACATATCGAGGTCAACGCGCATTCGGCCACCGCTCATTAAGGTGTCGCCCTGGGGTGTTTTGAAAAATACATCGTCCAGTTCAATCCAGTCGGGAATGGAAAAGCCAACGTGCCCAATCCGAAATGGTGACTGGAGCTTTTGGGCGAGGTAGGAATTTACCTGTTTCGTCACGAATTGCTGACCCCAGGGCGTTGTAGCCACAAGCACGACAAACCCCGCCAGTAAGAGAACGAGAGCAAGCACACCCAGCAAAACACGAACGATTACTTTTGACACCATAAAGCAGGGTCTGATTAGCCTTAAGCCAGTTTATATCGCATCGGGGCGACAATGTTTCTTTTCATAACGACCCTTGGGCAAAATATGTTACGGCTGGTTCCAAAGCTACCCGATGATCACAGGCCGAATATAGCCTATTCGATGATTTTATAGTATCGAGGATGCTTGTACGACCTGCTGTCTATACGCAAATGCCGTACCAACTGTTGCGGCTACCCACCCTAACTTCATGCATCCATTTATCCGGCTGACTAACCTTTTGTCTGATTCGCGGTTCTTTCTTGCATTAGATGTTGCAGACCCGGCCCGAAGCGGGTAATTTTGGGTTTTCACTTCTGTTCAATTATGAGCGACCTCTTTACGGCTGAGTCCATAATCAGTTTATTAACCCTGACATTTCTCGAAATTGTTCTGGGTATCGACAACATCATTTTTATTTCCATAGCTGCCAATAAACTCGGCCGAAAGGATCAGGGCAAAGCGCGAAACATCGGGCTGATTCTGGCCATGGCGTTCCGGTTGGTGTTGCTACTGGGCATTTCAGTTGTTATATCGCTTAGTAAGCCCTTTACGCATATCGATGCAGGCTGGTTTAGGGCAGCCTTTACGGGGCAGAGCCTGATTCTGTTTGGGGGTGGGCTGTTTCTGCTCTACAAAGCCACCTCCGAAATTCACCACAAATTAGAAGGCAGCGAACATAATGAATCGGGTGGCAGCACCAAAGGACAGGCCACCGTTGCCAATGTGGTGACGCAGATTGCCATCACCAACATTGTTTTTTCAATTGACTCCATTCTGACGGCTATCGGTCTGACCCAGAACGTAACGATTATGATGATTGCCGTTATTCTGTCGATTCTGATCATGATGTTTTTTGCCGGACCCGTTGGTTCATTTGTCAATGAACACCCAACCATTCAAATGCTGGGATTAGCGTTCCTGATTATGATTGGGTTCATGCTTGTGGCCGAAGGCGCGCACTTGTCCGACGTGGTTATTTTCAATCAGGAAGTGGGCACCGTGCCGAAAGGTTATCTGTATTTTGCCATTGCCTTCTCGCTCCTGGTTGAATTTCTGAATATTCGACTCCGCAAAAAACAGGACCCCATAACACTTCACCGATACGAAGGCAATCCCGAACACGACGGAATGCTTTAGAGTTTGTTTCAATTACTTGCTCTCCTTAAAAAACGACTGTTTTTGTCCCTAACCGACCAATTAACCGACATTATCAATAGCCTCGGCGGCTTCGGACCGGAGGTGTGGCTGTCAGCCTCATTTTGCGGGTTGCTGGTCGGTGAACTGGTCGGCCTGCGTCGCAATCGGGAACGGGCCCGCCGGTGGTTAGCTTTCCTGAGCGTTGGGGTGGTTTTGGTGGCGGGTGGTTGGGCACTGTTGTTGCCAACGCGCGGCTTTCTGTTCATGCACCTGCTGTTTCTGGATAATCAGGCTGTTTTTATCCAGGTCGTTATCTCCCTGAGCGCAGCCAGTGTAGTACTCTACGAAGCATTAACCTCGTCGGCAGAACCCGGTGTTTCACCGAGGTCAGGGCTGCCGCTGGAATGGTATTCGCTGCTGATTGCCATGACGCTTGGGCTGTTTCTGATGACGCTATCGGTCAATCTGCTCAGCATTTACCTTAGCATCGAACTGGTTTCCATCTGCTCTTACCTGCTAACGGCCCTCACCGCCGACCGGAAAGCGTCGGAAGGCGGCATTAAATACCTGTTGTTCGGGTCTGTTAGTTCGGCGATTATGCTCTACGGGATGTCGCTGCTGTATGGCATGACCGGCACACTCGACCTGACGGCCACCGAATTTGCCGTTGAACTCGCCCGGCAGGATGCCGCCGTGGTGGCCGTTGCCACCCTGCTAACCGGAGCCGGGCTTTTGTTCAAACTGGCCGGGGTGCCGTTTCATATCTGGACGCCCGATGCTTACGAAGCCGCCCCGGTGCCCGTAGCCGCTTTTTTCTCGGTCGCGCCCAAAGCGGCTGCGGTGCTGGTTCTGTTGCGGGTTGTTACGGCCCTGCCCGTCGATTCGCCGGAGGGGAATGCGTCGGTAGCGGCTCTGCAAACGCCGTTGGCGGTGCTGGCATTAGCGGGTATTTTAATCGGGAATCTGTCGGCACTTCGGCAAACCGATGCCAAGCGGTTGCTGGCCTATTCGACCATTGCCCACGCGGGTTTTCTGTTAGTGGGCGTTGTGGCGCTGAATAAAGCCGGTTTTGACGCGGTACTGTTTTATATCGGTACATACCTGTTCATCTCGCTCGCTGCGTTCTTCCTGGTCGATTTGCTGGCTCGCAGTAGCGGCAACGAGCTAACGATTAGTTATTTCGCCGGTTTGGGGTCGAAACAGCCGCTGCTATCCGTTGCGCTCACTGTCGTGATGCTCGCCCTGACGGGCCTGCCCCCGACGGTTGGTTTTACCGCCAAACTCCTGATTTTTTCAGCGCTTTATGATGCCTGGCAGCACACAAGCGATGCCTGGTTGCTGGCCTTATTTGTGCTTGGTTTGCTGAACGCGCTGATTTCGCTGGTCTACTACCTTAAAATTCCATTTCTTCTCTTTTTCCGACCGGCACCTATTCGGCCTGAACAGATTACGGCTGTTCCTCCGCCCAAAGCCGCTGTCTGGCTGGCGGTTGGATTAGTGGTGCCTATACTTATGTTATTTCTTAAACCTGAGTTACTACTCAACTGGTTGACAGGCTGGTAGTATCAGTATTTACAAAAATCAGTGTGCCGGTTAGTCCAGAATGATGTTCTGGACTAACCGGCACACTGATTTTTGATAGCAGCGATTGTTACTGAATCTGGGGCAGGCTACCCGGATCACTCAATAAAACCGAAGGGTCGATACGGGCATTGTGCCAGCGTGTTCCCAAGTGCAGGTGCGGGCCAGTCGCCCGACCGGTTGCACCCACTTCGCCCAATGTCTGTCCTTTTTTCACGCTTGCGCCTTTAGCAACGACAGCCGAACGAAGGTGCAGATACATGGCCACTAAACCATTGCCATGATCGACGTAGACCGATTTGCCGCCAAAAAAATGGTCGGCCACCAGCACCACCCGGCCGGGCGCGGGGCTTACTACCGGCTGCCCTTCGGCAATGGGATAATCGACGCCGGTATGACGATTACGCGGCTTACCATTGAATGTGCGGAAGGCGCCAAAATTGTTTTCGCTCTTAGGCAGTGAACTGGCTGGTGCGGCTAAGGGCAAGTCGAAGTTGGCTTTGGTTTCGCTCCGGCGGAATAAGGGGAGTACCTGATTCTGCTCGCGCCGAACACGGGCTATGTTTTTAGCAGAGACGTCAACGTATTCAAGCTTTGGAAAATCCTTAAAATCTTCCCGGATAAATTCCCGTTTGACAACCTCAAAGCTGCCTCGTTGCCGACGCCCCTGTTTGGTTCGGCGATAGACGCGGTGGGTTCCGATGGAGGCAGCCATATCGACCGGGAAATAGCAGCTACCGCCAACAGCCCGCCAGCTTTTGCTGCCCATACTACACCGAACGCAATCGCCCGCCCAACGAACCACGCTACCCTGCTCGACTTTTGGCGAGGTGCGTTGAGGAGTAGTGGCCGCGTGGGCAACCAACTGGGTGGATAAGGCAACCGAAATAATGAGCAGGCCAATGGATGAAAAGTGTAGTTTCATGGTGAATGTAAATTTGTTAATCAACTAACATCTATACTAAGACTACAATAGCCCTAAAAAGTATTGCCCAGGCGTGTGGCTTTCTTGCCTGGTGACGCATGAACGGAGCAATTGCCGTCCCAACCTTCCCTGCTCATTGCGGAAATCGCTGTTGCTTTTCGTTTCTTTGCAAGCTGAAACAAGTTGCTGTGTGCTTATGAGTCCGGTTTTAGATATGACCCTTGACGAACTGTTTGAGCAGTTCGATAACCTTCGTGTATTAATTATTGGCGATGTAATGCTCGATTCCTACGTGTGGGGGCATGTTGAACGCATCTCGCCCGAAGCGCCCGTGCCGGTCGTTAACGTTGACCGACGCGAACGGCGATTGGGCGGGGCAGGAAATGTGTTGCTGAACGTGCAGGCCCTGGGTGCCGAAGCCATTATCTGCTCCGTCATCGGCACCGACGGCCCCGGCGACCAACTCGAGCAGGAACTCTGCGACCGGGGCCTGAGCTGCAATGGACTCATTCGGAGCAACGACCGGATAACGACCATCAAAGAGCGAATCATTGCCGGGTCGCAGCAGGTAGTGCGGGTGGACACCGAAACCGATAAATACATCACTACCACCGAACGGGCGCAGTTGATTGCCAAAGCCAAAGAGCTGCTGCCAACCTGCCATGTCGTTATTTTTGAAGATTATGACAAGGGCGTTCTGAGCAAAGAAGCCATTGCCGAAATCACTGATTTTGCCAACGAGCAGGGCATTCCGACGGTGGTTGACCCCAAAAAGCGTAATTTTCTGTCATATCAGAACACCACCCTATTCAAGCCGAATCTGAAAGAACTTCGCGAAGGGCTGAAGCTCGATTTTGACGTTGACAATTCCGATGAATTTCAGGCCGCCATTACTCAACTGAAAGAAACATTAAACCTGAGAGGGGCCTTGATTACGCTCTCGGAACGGGGCGTATTTATCGACTTCAACGGCGAAAAACGGAGACTTCCGGCCCATATCCGCAAAATTGCCGACGTGTCGGGCGCGGGCGATACCGTCATTAGCATTGCCGCCTGCTGTGTTGCCCTGAAGCAACCGCCGGGCATCATTGCCGGCCTGTCGAACCTCGGCGGGGGCTTGGTCTGCGAATCGGTTGGCGTCGTGCCGATTGACAAAGCGAAGTTGAAGGCCGAAGCGAAGGAGCATTTGTAATAACCTATGACTCCATCATTCCAAGGCCTTTATGTTCAGTAGGTTATTTTTGCACTAAATGTCTATTATTTTTTGATTAATTAACATAAGACCCGTGGCTGTCGCAAAAGTCTGGAATGGATTCAATAGGCATGAATTGTGAGTCAATTAGGACCCAATCAGATAGCTAAAATTGCCCGTTCAACGAGCTACTCCCAAGCAGGATCGACTTTTGTAACAGCCACGCCACTTATACAACAAGATTTAACTTTTATGGCTGATACCGAGATTGAAAAGTCTACTGAACACCCCTTTATGTCAAGTTCTCTCGCTCCTTGGTTATCGGTTCGGGATAGTAGGCGAGCAGTAGGTTTTTACAAATCTGCATTGGCAGCCGTTGAAACGTATCGCCTGGAAGATTCTGATGGCGGTGTAGTGGCAAAACTCTCTGTTAACGGGGCAGAATTTTGGGTCAGTGAAGAGTCGCCAACTAATCCAGGTCCTCAATCGCTCGGTGGAGGATCTGTCCGGTTAATACTAACTGTAACGAATCCGGATACGGTTTTTGCTCAAGCCTTACAAGCTGGTGGGTCACAAGTCTTTCCGGTAAGCGAAGAACATGGCTGGAGGGTAGGACGTTTGGTCGATCCATTTGGCCATCATTGGGAAATTGGATGTCCAGGCTTATTGCTCCCGGAGAACAAATTTTCACTGGTACAACTCAGTAGATGGATTTTGGGAATTATTCTGTCAGGTGTGCTAACTCTCGGAATAGCCGGTTTGGTCATGCACCATGGAGCACCAGTGGACATGACCAAACTCAGTTGGTTTCAGTACTGGGTTGTTTTTTTAGTGCTTCCATCAATGGCTTTCGGTCTTTTTGTTTTCTTGTGTTGCTTATTGGTGCCCTTTAAGAAGAGGTCAGCAGGCATTTTAGCGATTATTCTCAGCCTTCTTTTTATCAGTTATGGTGTGTATCAGCATTACTCGGATGACGGTTTTTTGGCTAATCAATACATAATCAGGTACACGGGTTTCGTAACCGGTGTAGTGCTTGGATTTTGGATAAGTTGTACCGTATTTGACCTACGCAGGCGTATGTATTATTCTAAGAAACAGCGTTAGCGAGCTGATCGGCCATTTTTTAGTCTAAGTCTCCTAACATAATCTGAGTTGTAGAGCCTATCCAGGAAAAATACAAATCAAGATCACCTAACCTTGATTTGTATTTTTAGAAGTAAAGAAGGCCGAATCCTTAAACGGTTCCCTGTTCCTTCACCGCATCCACAAAACACCGCGCTTTGTCGGGATCGGTATCAGGGTAGATGCCGTGACCGAGGTTAGCGATGTAATGCTGATGCCCAAAACTATTGAACATCTGCTTCACCTCGCGCCGAATCTGGGCGAAATCAGCGTAGAGAACGCAAGGGTCTAAGTTTCCCTGCAACACCCGGTCAGGAATTAACTGCCGCGACTCATGCGGGTCCATGTTCCAGTCCAGTCCCACAACGTCGCAACTCAATTGCCCAATTTCGTGTCGGGCGAAAAACGCGCCTTTGGCAAAAACCGTAACAGGAACGCCCGAAATCAGGTCGCAAATCTGTTTGATATACGGCAGCGAAAACGTGCGGTACTGCTCCGGCGACAAAATGCCCGCCCACGAATCGAAGATTTGTACTAAATCGGCCCCGGCCCGAATCTGAGCCTGCAAATAGGCAATGGTGCTGTCGGTGATTTGCTGAAGCAGGGCGTGGGCGAAATCGGGATCGGTGTAGAGTAGTTTTTTGGCAACCGAGAACGTTTTCGAACCTTTGCCCTCGGTCATGTAGCAAAAAATAGTGAACGGCGCCCCGGCAAACCCGATGAGGGGCACACGGTTGTTCAGTTCTTTTTTGGTTAGTTTGATGGCTTCCAGCACGTAGCCCAGGTCGCTTTCGGCATCGGCCACGCGCAGGCGTCTCAGGTCGGCCCTGTTCCGAACGGTATTTGGGAAAACCGGACCCCGGCTTTCAATCATCTCGTAGGGCAAGCCCATCGCTTCGGGGACGACCAGAATATCGGAGAAGATAATGGCGGCATCCACATCGAAGGCATCGACCGGTTGAATGGTCACTTCGGCAGCTAATTCGGGCGTTTTCGCCAGCGTAATAAAACTCCCGGCCCGCTCCCGAACGGCCCGGTATTGGGGCAGCACCCGCCCGGCCTGCCGCATCATCCAGACCGGAACCCGCTCGGTCAATTCACCCCGCGCCGTGCGGAGCAGCAAATCATTCTGTAAAGTCATAGTGCAAATATCCGAAGGAAGCAACGTGGATAAATGCCGTTGGCTGAATTATTATATAGGTATCCAATCGGCATCTAAGTACGTAGATGTCCTAAGATTTCTCAATTTTACCAAAATTAGGAAATCTAATGCCCGCTCTCTTTATCGACACCGAACGCCTGCGCGACCTGAACAGTGGTTTGGGGCAGGTATGTCTGCACCTCGGCCACGAACTGGTTCGCCAATGCCCTACTGGATGGAAACTAACGTTTTTAGTCCCGAATGGAAAGGCGGGCATCTTTGGCCAGAATGTGAACTATATTGAAGCGTTGGGGCTGAGGAAATGCTGGATTTCGGGCCGGTACAATGTCTGGCATTGTTTGCATCAGGATTCGGTTTATTTGCCTAATCGGCTGTGGAATGGCCCAGCCAGATTGCTGCTGACGGTTCATGACCTGAACTTTCTGGAGCGTCCTGATTATTCGGCTGAAAAAAAATTACGTAAACTGGTTCATTTGCAACGCGCCGTAGACCGCGCCACTGCGTTGACAGCTATTTCCAGCTATACCGCATCGGTAGTAACTGAAAACCTGCAAATTCCGGCATCCAAACCCGTACAGATTATTCACAATGGCGTTGCCGTTAACCAGAATAATGTTCCTGCCGACCCACCCGCTCTTTCACTGCCCGGAGACTCGCTCTCTCGCTCTTTCGCTCTTTCGCCTTTTTTCCTTTTCCTCGGCGTCATTCATCCTAAAAAGAACGTGCATACGCTGCTGCCTCTGCTCGAAGCCTTCCCGGACTATGGGTTGGTGCTGGCCGGGCCAGATGGACATCCCTACGCGCAGCACATCCGCGAACAGGCCCGGAATCTCGGCGTGGCCGACCGATTGCTAATGCCTGGCCCGGTCGATGAAGCCACGAAATTATGGTTCTACGCCCACTGTGAAGCGTTTTTATTCCCCTCACTCTCCGAAGGATTTGGTTTACCCGTTGCCGAGGCTATGACCTTTGGCAAACCGGTGTTCATCTCCAACCTGACCAGCCTGCCCGAAGTGGGCGGAAAAGAAGCGTATTATTTTGAAGATTTCGAGCCGGAGCACATGGCCAAAACACTCCACGACGGCCTGCACGATTTCGGTCAGAATCCACTGCGTCAGGAGCGGATGAAAAAGCGAGCCGCTGAGTTTAGCTGGCCGAGCGTGGCGGGGGAATATTGGGGGGTGTATAAAGCGTTAGCGGGAGAGAAACCTTAAATAGGGAAGTCGGTCGTTTGGGAACGAGAATTTTCCGTGAAGAACTTATTGGTTAGGCGATTTTGGCCTTTTGTTTTCGATTAGTTGAAAACAACCGCCTGATAGTCAGAAAAATGGCGATGTAATAGATGAAACACAATGTTTCCAGCAAGGTTTCCAACCCCATCAGCATGGTAGGGGTTAAGGCGAGGCCGTATTTATTGAGTAACAGAAGTAACAAACTCAAACAGTAAGCCACGACATAAACGGCTGACGAAGGTTGTGCAACTGCCGCCTTGACTTCGTGCCGATTCTTGTAAAAAGACACGATCATTAACGCTACATTCGTCAGTACCGAAACCGTAACGAAAAACGAACCGACTAATAGGAAACTGCCGCCTGATTCACTCTGGCCTAAGTACGTATTTACCCAATAGAGAGATGCAAAAACTGCGACAGTCACCGGCCAGCGTGGGCCTTCGACAAACGAGCGGACGGTTTTCCACTCAAGCCAACCCATTTGCCGATATTGTTGTAGCTGATAGTCTTCTTCCATTTTTAACAACCCCTTTCTTCCACCAAAATTTGCGTGAATTTCCTGTAAAGCGGTATCGAAAGTCATACCACTTGCTAATCGGTCTTCAAGTCCAGCAACATAATGATCTGCGAGTTCGGCGATTAAATCTTCATTGAGCAGCCAGTTTTCTTTTCGTAAATGGCGTTCAATGGCATTGAGTTGGTCAGATGTGAGAGCCATCGTTAAATAGCTGGCTTGAGTTTTAAAACTAAATTCAAATTCTCCAGAAAGGCCGCAAGGCCAGCAATGCGCCCGGCGGCTTCAGTATGGCCAGTTTTGGTGAGCGAGTAGTATTTGCGGGCGCGGCCCTCCACAATCTGCGTTTCGGTGGTGAGCAGGCCCTCAGCTTCGAGTTTGTGCAAAGCCGGGTACAGAGCGCCCTCCGTAATGGCCACCTCGCCTGCTGTCAGTTCTTTCACCTTCTGTGTAATCTCATAACCGTACATGCGTTCGCGGTCTTCGAGGAGCCGTAGAATCATGACAGACAGACTTCCTTTCAGCAAAGAGGAGTTAGTAAAATTGTTCATGCGCCAAACGTACAAAAGAAGTCTTTATACCTCCAAATCTTAGGTATTAACTAATTGAGGGTGGGCGTACCTTTGCGAAATCAATGAAAACGTACCTTCGATTACTCTCGTTTGCCAAACCGCTGGGTCGCTTCCTGACGCCGTTCGTGCTAACGTCGCTCGTGGCCAGTGTATTTGGTGTGCTCAATTTTACCCTGCTTATTCCGTTGCTCAGCATCCTCTTCGACAAAGTCGATAGCAAAGAGGTGCAAACGCTGATGAGCCAGCCCGCGCCTTCGTTATTGACATCACCAGCCGATGCGTTTAGCTATTACTTCGCTCAGGTGTTTAAGGAATATGGTAAGGTCGGGGCGCTTCAGTTTGTTTGTGTGGTGATAGTTGTGTCGGTCTTATGTAGCAACCTGTTCAAATACTTATCTGTCAGGCAGTTGGAGTCATTTAAAGCGCGGATGGTGTCGCGTTTGCGGGAAGCCGTTTTTAGCCGGACGATTGGGCTGCACCTCGGTTTTTTCTCAAACGAACGCAAGGGAAACCTTATTTCGCGCATCACCACCGACGTCCAGGAAGTCGAAAACTCGATTGCCAACACCCTCTCGGCGGCCTCGAAAGAAGTGTTTCTGCTGATAGGCTACATCATTGCGCTGCTGAGCATTTCGGTTAAGCTGACGCTATTTGCTATTGTTGTCATTCCCATTTCGGGCGGATTTATTGCCTTCCTCGTTCGGCGAATGAAACGGGACGCGCAGGAAGGGCAACAGCGACTAAGTGGGTTAGTTAGTTTATTAGATGAAACTTTTGGCGGAATGCGCGTGGTGAAAGGTTTCGTGGCCGAAGGCTTTATTTTAGACAAATTTCGGCGTGAGAACGAAGGTTATCGTACCGCCATCCGCTCCCTGGCAAACCGGCGCGAACTGGCATCGCCCTTTTCAGAAGTGATGGGCGTGGCCGTCGTGGCCGGGATTCTGCTCTACGGCGGCTCGTTGGTATTAAGTGGACAGTCGGACCTGACGGCGGCTCAGTTCATTGCCTACATTGCCATTTTCTCACAAGTGACGCGCCCGGCCAAAGACATCTCCAACGCATTCAGCGGGTCGCAGCGGGGGCTGGCGTCGGGCGAACGCGTTCTCGAACTGATTGATACAGAGCCTGCTATTCAGGACAAACCCGGCGCGGTGGCCCTGCCTAATTTCCACGACCGAATTTCGGTACAAAACGTTTCCTTTTCCTACAGTGTCGATACGCCCGTTCTGCGCGACATCAGTTTTGAGTTGATAAAGGGGAAAACCATTGCACTCGTTGGGTCATCGGGTGGGGGAAAATCAACCATCGCCGATTTGATTCCGCGTTTTTATGACCCGACCGCTGGGGCCATTCTACTTGATGGCGTGGATTTGCGCTTTTGTACAATGGCATCGCTGCGCGGGCAGATGGGCATCGTGACGCAGGAGAGCATTCTATTCAACGACACCATTTTCAACAACATCGCCTTTGGTAGCGTAGCCACCGAAACGCAGGTGATGGAAGCCGCCCGAATTGCCAACGCCCACGACTTCATTATAGCACAACCCAATGGCTACCAGACCATTATTGGCGACCGGGGCGGCAAACTGTCGGGCGGGCAACGGCAGCGCATCAGCATTGCCCGCGCGATTCTGAAAAATCCACCGATTCTAATTCTTGACGAAGCGACGTCGGCACTCGATACCGAATCCGAAAAACTGGTTCAGGAAGCCTTGACGCGCCTGATGACTAACCGCACCACGCTCGTGATTGCTCACCGGCTCAGCACCATTCAACACGCCGACGAAATTCTGGTTGTTAGTCAGGGCCGCATCGTGGAACGTGGCCGACACGATGAACTGCTGAGTTTAGAGGAAGGATTCTATCGAAAATTGAGCACGATGCAGCGTGTGTAAACTTATTTACGCACAACAATTTTCCAATCGGCTCCACTGAATACGTTGTATTTACCGGAAAAATTGCCCTGATTGATAGCAATAGAAAAATCCATCAGGCTGTTAATATAGGCCACGTCGTCGCCGATGGGAACGTCGTCAAAAGTGTTGCTCATTCGGACGGGCCTGTCATACAAAACCTGGTCGCCGTGCAAAATCTGCACCTGCAAAAATACTCCCGGTTTAACCCCGAGTTGGTCGATCAGCGTTTTAGGAATATTACTCCAGGCGTTGCCATATTGGCTGTCGAGAATGGCAATGGTGCCCTTTATAACGCCGTTTGCGTATTCCGCTTTCTGATACGGGATCCGAACCACCTCCTTTTTGAGTTTTGGACCAACCTGCTCAAATCGGATAGTGTGCGATGCCAGCCGGGCAGCCGTATACGCATACACATCGCGCCCATGAAAAGTGTAGGATTGGTCCGAATTTCGTCGCCGGTTAATGGCTTCGTCGATTTGTCGAACCTGACCGATGCCGAGGTGTTCGGCTATTAACGTCAGTGTGCCATTATCCGGCGTCACGATATATTGCCCGGAGTTGGTCAGTAGCACAACCGATTTTCGGCTCGTACCAACGCCCGGATCGCAGACAGAGACAAACACGGTGCCTTTGGGGTAATATTCCACCGTTTGATGCAGTCGATAGGCGGCTTCCCAGATGTTAAAAGCGGGAATTTCGTGGGTGAGGTCAACCAGTTTCAGGTTCGGCGATACGCCCAGTGCAACGCCTTTCATGGCCGACACGGCCCCGTCTTTTACCCCGAAATCGGATTGAAAAACGACAATGCCATTCTGCGCCTGAGATTTTAGAAGTACAAAAAAAAGCAGAATGACTCCGCAACCGATACGCATGGGAGACAGGGTTAAGGTGGTGGATAGTAGTTGGTAGGGCGGGTGACGATAGCTAACCAGCCCAGGCCGAAAGAACGCGTTCATCTATAAATAAAAATGCAATAATGGTAGTGGGTTAAAACTACCATTACTGCATTGAACGTGCAATGGATTTTTTAGTTAAGGCATCGATTTAATCTGCGCCATCTCCTGCTTGGCTTTATCAATCACCTGCTGAGCATACGTTCGCAGGGTTGAGTTTTTGCCGTATTGCAGGTAGGTTGTGGCCATATCGATAGCATCCTGACGCTGGTCGAGAAGCAGCGTCGAGAAGTTCTTGTCCAGGTTGCTCGTCAGTTTGTCGCTGGAGCCAGTTTGCTGCAATTTCAGGCTCATAGCTTCCACATTGCGGCTTTGCTGTTGCGAGAAGGCCTGATTAGGGCGTGTTGGCTTTAGTTGGCGAAGTGTACCATCGAGCAGCGTAACATCGGTGTCAGCGGCTGGCAGCATCGTTGACGCCATTTGTTTCAACGACGAATCCTTCCCATTCTGAATTTCCTGTTTCAGAAAGTCCTGCGTACCCTGCGTGTGAATTTTAGCCTGGAAAGCGTAATCGTAGTCAGGGTCGCCGGTAGGCTGTAGTTTCTTGATTTTTGTAATTGTCTGCTGCAAAGGCGTTAACAGCATGGTTTTGGCCGGATCGGCGGCTGGCTGACTGGTAGTAGCCGCGCCGGTTGTAGCCTGGGCGCAGGCAGCTAAGGAACCGCCGGAGAGCACAATGGCTAAGGCCCAGATTGTCGCGTTGGATGGGAGCGTTTTCATGGTTTGTCTTGATTAATGGAATCGTTTCGCCGTTAAGTTAAACGGCTTACAGGCTAAAGACAAAATTTGGGCCAGAAGGTTTAGTGGGAATAAAGAATATACTTATGATCTGCTCTTGAAGATTCTTGTTGTCAAGTCTTTACTAAGAACATCAATGTGGCTATTTGTTTCGTGTAATTTATGAATATATTTATCAATACCATACTTTTCTTCGACAAGAGCTATGTATGTATCTTTATCAAGGTCATTTTTAAAGTCAACGGAGTTTTCAATAGTTAGTACATTAATTATAGTTTCAAATTCTTTACGAATATCTTCATCTACTCTTTGTAAGCCATTTCTATTAGAAGTTCGTTTCAAAGAGCGCTTTTGTGCCGAAATAGTTTTGTACATTTCCCTTACAATATTTATATCCAGACTTTTATCCTGTAAATGCTTTGCATTAAGGCGATTAAGTTCAGTAAAAGGTTTTATAGTAAACTTAGAGGTTACTTTATTTATATCAATCCCAATACTCTTTAGACTAACTTCTTTCTGATAAAAAGTATTGTAGGCATTTATAGATTTGCCTATTGCCTGCCCATGTAAAAAAAGAGTAATTAAGCTTGTTGCACTATTATACGCCTTATCAATAGGCTGAACTACTAAAACTAACTCCTTAATAGAATTATCATTATAATTTACTTTGTCTAACCAAACTCTTAGTAAAGCTATATTTCTATCAATTGGAAGTTGAATGATTCTGACTGCTTTATTTAAACTTGAATAAAAGGCCGAGAAAATGGGGTTACCATCAAAGAAATCTTCGCCATTTGCGAATTTAGTAGTGACCCACTCCTCAAAACTAACTTCACTTAAATTAACAATCGTGTCACCCCAGAATTTTTTATTTTGGAGATATAATTCTTTGTCCGAGAGAAAATTTTTATATTTAGCAAGTTCCATTATTTCCATCATTTCGTTTCAGAAAAGCTTCTCCTTTCCAAATTTCTATATCAACCCTCTCCCTATTATTACCGGGATAAGACTTTTTAACTGGCTTATCGACTATTGTGATTCCGTGATTCTTACAAGCGCGGACAATAAACGATTCACAATCAATAAACGCTTTTGTTCTGCGATTTCTCTCTTGGAGACAGTTTTTCTTTCAGATTCATCAATTTAACTCTTGCTTCAACAGAATACAATGGCTCATCCTGTGCCCAAGCTTCTGATTCTTCTAAGTTATCACCCTGAGCCTGAAATCGGCCTCTATTGTTCATATAGATAAAATACTCAAAAGAAAAACTTAGTCTACAACCTATACACCGAGCTTAAAATGGACAATTTGGTTACAACCGCACAATCTCGGCACCAATGGCGTTCAGGCGGGTGTCGATGTTTTGGTAGCCCCGGTCAATCTGTTCGATGCTGTCGATAATGCTGGTGCCCTTCGCCGACAGGGCCGCAATCAGCAACGCAACCCCCGCCCGAATATCCGGCGACGACATGCGAATACCTTTTAAGGGAAGCTGCCGGTTCAGGCCCACGACAGTAGCGCGGTGCGGGTCGCAGAGAATAATCTGGGCGCCCATGTCAATCAGCTTGTCCACAAAAAACAGCCGGCTTTCAAACATTTTCTGGTGAATCAGCAGGGTCCCCTGCGCCTGAACGGCCGTCACGAGTACAATGCTCAGCAGGTCGGGGGTAAAGCCGGGCCAGGGAGC
Source organism: Spirosoma areae (assembly GCF_054781775.1). NCBI lineage: Bacteria > Pseudomonadati > Bacteroidota > Cytophagia > Cytophagales > Cytophagaceae > Spirosoma > Spirosoma areae. The sequence continues at coordinate 85,066 of NZ_BAAGTT010000046.1, forward strand.
ATCGGCAACGGTCATCATGCCGCCATCCAGAAAACTCTCGATCTGGTAGTGTTCCTGCGCCGGAATGAAAATGTCGTCGCCCCGAAACTCCATCTGAATACCCAACCGCTTGAACTGATCGGGAATGATACCCAATTCGGGAATCCGGCAGTTTTTAATGGTTATTTCCGACTGCGTCATGGCGGCTAAGCCAATGAACGAGCCAATTTCGATCATGTCGGGCAACATCGTATGCTCCGTGCCTTTGAGTTCCGACACCCCTTCAACACTAAGCAGATTCGACCCAACTCCTGTAATCTTAGCGCCCATCGAATTGAGCATTTTACTCAACTGCTGTAGATACGGCTCACAGGCGGCATTATAAATCGTGGTTGTGCCTTCGGCCATTACGGCGGCCATCAGAATATTAGCCGTGCCGGTCACCGAGGCCTCGTCGAGGAGCATGTAGGTGCCGCGCAGGTTACTGGCATCAACCTGGTAATAACCGCCATCGTTGGCATCGTAGTTAAACTGAGCGCCGAGTTTTTCAAAACCCAAAAAGTGCGTATCTAATCGACGACGGCCAATTTTATCGCCACCGGGCCGGGGAATGCGCCCTTTTTTAAAGCGGGCGAGCATGGGGCCCAGCAACATAACCGACCCGCGCAGGGCGGCTGCTTTCCGTTTATAGGTTTCTGTTTCCAGGTAGTCCAGATTAACGTCGCTGGCCTGAAACCGGTAGGAGCTTTCCCCAATTTTTGTCACCCATACGCCTAAATCGCCCAGCAAATCAATCAATTGATTCACATCTCGAATGTTCGGGATATTATGAATGGTAATGGGTTCTTTAGTGAGTAAGACGGCGCATAGAATCTGAAGAGCTTCATTTTTTGCGCCCTGCGGAAGTAGTTCGCCATTGAGTTTGCGTCCGCCTGTAATTTGAAAAGATGCCATTCCTGAAGTAAATGAATACTGGTTAATGTAAAATGAATACTGGTTAATGCATAGTACTGAGGTATGACTGCTCAGTCATTATTCATTAACCAGTATTCATTAACTAAGCTTTACCGTTTGCGACGATCGTTATTATTTCGATTTTGGTTGCGACCTCCGAAGTTGCGCTGACCACCCGCTCCGCTATCGTTGTTGCGGTTGTTGGGCCGCCCCGGTGCTCCCCCGTCGCGGTCATTGCGGTTACGACCTCCGAAGTTGCGCTGACCACCCGCTCCGCCATCCCGATCATTGCGGTTGTTTGACCGGCCTTGCGTGCCGGGTCCGCTGCGCTGATTACCGTCGCGGTAGTTCGTGCCGCCAAGGCGTTGGGGCTGGTCGCCGGTGCGTTCGCGTGGCGTGGATTCAACAAGGCCCTGGTCCCGAATGAGTTGTATGTCATCGGCGAGTTTGCCGTTTGAGAGTTCGATCAGGCTCTGGTAGATCGTTTCGTCTTCGACCGATTCTTTGTTCCAGGCCTGATAAAACGTTCGCATCAGGCGGGTCAGATAGGACACAAAGGCCCGCCGTTCTTCAGGATCTTCCAGCGATATGGCTTTCGCTACCAATAAATCTACATTACGGCCAAAGTGCTTGAATTTCAGGTGGTGCGTATTATAAGGAACCCGCTGTGGTTTCTTGCCTAAAGCTTCTTCTGACGGCGGAGGATAGGGGCTATCGACATCCAGCGTAAAACCAGACATGATGTACAGATCGTCCCACAACTTGTTGTAATAATCCTGTCCATCTTTCATGTTGGGGTGAATCTGCCGCATCAATTCGACCAGGATATGTGCATATCGAGTGCGGGTTGAGCGGTCTTCGATGTTGACCATATTGTCAACCAACTTCTGGATACTACTGCCGTATTCTTTCAAGGGTCTGCCGGATTCGTGATGATAGAACAAAAGTACAAAGAAAGGAGCAAGGGGCAAGGCGCTCCGCGGGTGAAGTCGTGCGTATGGGGTTATAGCTGGAATACGCTATTTTTGCCGATAGTCTTTTTCCTGCTGCTTCGCGCTTCCCACCACATGCCTACTGCTCCCCTACCGACTTACCGCGCCGAACTTACCGACACACTTCGATTAAGTATCCCGATTATTATTGCTCAGTTGGGCGTTGTGCTGATGGGTGTTACCGACAATTTATTCGTTGGGCGGCTGCTTGGCGCTGTGCCTTTGGGCGCGGCTGGGCTGGCCAATTCACTTTCGTTTCTGATGTCGAGCATTGGGGTGGGCGGCTTATCGGTAGTGGCCGCTCTGGTCTCGAAGGCCCACAGCCAGAACGACCCTGCCGCTGTCAACCGCCTGTTTCGGGCAGGGTTGCGTGTAGCGGCTCTGTTAAGTATTGTGCTGGGGGGGTTGTCGACTGTGCTGGCCTATAACTTCGACCTCTTCGGGCAAACGCCTGAAGTAACCCGCCTGACGCATACGTTCATGTTAATTCTGAGCGTGTCGCTGTTGCCGCTGTTACTTTTTGTGGCGGCTCGTCAACTCTGCGATGGGCTGCGCTATCCTCGCGTGGCCATGGTCATTACGCTCTCGGCTCTACTCATTAATGCCCTCTTCAATTATGTGCTCATTAAAGGCATAGGCCCATTTCCGGCGATGGGACTAATGGGGTCGGCCACGGCTACGCTGCTGTCTCGGTTGTTCATGGCGGGGGCTATGCTGCTCTATATTTACCGAAATAGCCGCTTCGCGGACTATTTGAAAGTTAGCTTCACATCATTATCGACCGGCAAAGAAGTCTGGGAAATTCTACGGCTGGGCATTCCGGGCGGTCTTACGTTCTTTTTTGAGGTAGCTACATTCGCCCTGGCCGTCGTTATTGTTGGCTGGCTGGGCGAGGATCGGCTGGCCGCCCATCAGATTGCCATCAATATGGCTTCGGTAACGTATATGATGGCAACAGGTATTTCGTCGGCGGCTGCCATTCGGGTTAGTGCGGCAGTAGGTCGCCAAAGCCGCGAAGGCGTTTGGCGGGCGGGCATGGCCGCTTTTGCGCTGTCGGTGGGGTTTATGGGACTCATGGCCCTGCTGTTTCTTACGGCCAACGACTGGCTGGTAACCCTTTACATTCGCGATAACCCCGATGTGATGCGAATAGCCGCTTCGCTGGTTATCATAGCCGGTTTCTTTCAACTTTCCGACGGAGTGCAGGTGGTCGCGCTGGGCGGACTCCGGGGCTTGTCGGATGTGAACGTGCCCACTCTAATCACGTTAGTAACGTATTGGGGCATGGCGTTGCCCTTAAGTTATGTGCTGGCGTTTCCGTTCGGGATGGATGCGATTGGGGTGTGGATTGGCCTGCTGGCGGGATTGACGCTCGCGGCTATTCTGCTGACCTGGCGATTTTTCCGGCGAATTCGTTTTGTGTGACCAGCAACTGGAAGACTCACTGCCACGTCCAGATGGGCTGAAAATCCATCGTCTGATGTTGGGTATCGGAGAGTGCCCCGAGCAGAACAGTATTTTCTTTAGTCACCCAGGCGTGGGCTTCAAAAGTGCCTGCTTTTCGCACACCAATCACCACTTCCGCTTCTTTGTCATGTCGCAGGAAATACTTCAAGGCCAACGCCTGCGGCAAACAACGCGCCGATAATGACTGACTGACTACCTGTATTGCCCAAACGTTTTGGGCAATACAGGCATCAGTTGAACTGCTGTTCGTATCCGATGAGCTAAGAGAGGAGTACAGCTTTTTGAACTGGGAAAATGAAAACAGGTTCAGTGCGATGCGTATCAACAGGACGACTGAGAAGGCTTTGGCCAGCAATAGCTGTTCTGAGAACGACAACGCCAGGAATTTACAGAAGCGGCTCACCCATTTTCTCATGGTATACTTAACCGGTATCTAACGGGCTTCACGGCCTCAGTAGCCGTGCGGCCAAAAGTACCGATAATCATAATCTTAACCGAAGTTGGGGGCCAACATGAGCGCCGACAATCGGAAAATCAGGTTCAATAAAACCACCAGCTTTGACACCAATACTAACCCAATTTCTCAACAGATAATAAAATTCTACACTGACAGGAAATGCGAGATCAGTAAACGAGGAGTCCGTTAGGTAAATTGATCCAGCCCCCGAATCATCACGAAATGGATACTGCAGGCGCTGGTTAAAGAAACCAGCACCTGCCCCAATTTGCAGCGAAAACCGGTTTGCGTTAACAACTGAATACTTAGCCATTGCATAGCCGTGTAGTTCGTAACCTGGTGCGTTGGTCTTGTCATTCGTATATAAAATAGCCGTCGGCGCATTTGAGCGTGTATTATCAAAGTAATTGAAGCGGCCCGTCATAAAGCCGGAAGAAATTGTCCATCGTCTCGACAGATGGTAATCAAAGTCCGCCTAGAAATAGTCTCTGGAATGATTTTGTTCAAAGCCGGGACTGGTGTAGGCCCCATAGCTAAGGGCTATGTCGTATGTTTTTTGTTGCGCGAAAGCAGACCACGAACCGATGCAAAGCAGGATTGACAAAAGTGTTTTCATGAAGTTGAGCAGAGAGTGGTAAGACCACTAACGACTACGCTACAAAATAGTTTATAGTGTAGGAAGCGGCTACTTTTTTCTTTAACTACTGCATATCGGCCAATATCTCGGCACGCGTTGGCCGGTCAGGAGTTAAGGTATAGACGATGCCCTCACGGTCGAGAACGTCCATAAAATTCGCATAATCATCTTTTTCAACCGCAAACACACACCAGTTTTGATAAGGTTCGCTAAACAGTTCGACTTCGGTTAGAGATGCCCGTTGTTGCAAATCCCGGTATTGGGCGATATCGAGTAAATTCTGATTGATGAGGATATACCACATAACTATTTATTAATCTCTGGTATAAACAAACCCCCGCACAACGGGTCGCTGTGCGGGGGTTTTGATTGGTTGCCATTTCTCCTCCGTCGGGCTGACAAAATTGCTACTTATTGATAGCCAGTATGTAATCCGCCAGTACTAAACCAGCCTCGTTCAGGTAAGTGTCTTTCTTCTTTTTGGGCGTTGGTGTGCCGGTTTCGTCGACAGGAGCAGTGGCCTGCGATACCTTATTGGCAGCCGTCCGTTTGCGTTCTGCTTCATCACGCTCTTTGCGTCGTTTTGTTTCCTGCAACGAAACAACCGTGTTCTCTTTCGCTTTTTTGAAATCGGCCAAATCCTGCGTCAGTTGCTTTAGTTCGGGGTCAGACTTTAACCGCTGATCGAATTTGTCGCGCAAACGGCTGAGCATTTTGTCATCAACCGCCCGCGATTGCTCAAAGCGGGTCGAGTTAATTTGATCCCAGGGCAGAGCACTCGGCTGCGAGCTTTCGCCGTATTCTTCTGCCGAGAATGCCGATGGCAGCTCAATATCTGGTGTTACGCCTTTGTGTTGTGTGCTGCTGCCGTTAATCCGATAAAACTTCTGAATGGTCATTTTCACCTGACCGGCCTTTTCAGCCTCCTGTCCAGCCTTTTCGGGTACTTTAGGAAGCCACTGATTCAGGTCGATCAGGGTTTGTACGGTGCCTTTACCGAAGGTCTGCCCACCCACAATAACACCTCGTTTGTAGTCCTGAATGGCGGCCGCGAAAATCTCCGAAGCCGACGCGCTGAACCGGTTTACTAAAACGGCCATTGGCCCATCGTAAACGACCGAGCCACCGTCTTTATCCGAGTAGACCTCAGTTTCGCCGGTCGATTCTTTCACCTGCACTACGGGTCCTTTCGGGATAAACAGGCCCGTCAGGTCAATCGCTTCGGTTAGCGATCCACCGCCATTGTCGCGCAGGTCGATCACGATGCCATCGACTTTCTCAAGCTTCAGTGAATCTATGAAACGCTTCACGTCGCTGGTAGTGCTGCTAAAGCCTTCCTCACGTTTGCGGGCGCCCTCAAAGTCACGGTAAAACAGGGGAATATTAATCACGCCAATCTTAAACTGTTTTCCATTGTCCGTCACTTCGATAATTTCTTTTTTGGCCCGCTGCTCTTCCAGCTTTATTTTCTCGCGCACCAGCCGAATTTCCTTCGGCGGTGCCCCAGCCAGTGCATTGGGCGAAATAATCTGTAGCCGAACAACCGTCCCTTTTGGTCCTTTAATCAGTTTGACAACTTCATCGACCTGCCAGTTCATGGTGTTCACCATCGTTCCATTATCGCCCTGGGCCACGCCCGCAATTTTATCTTCTTTATTGAGCAGTTTACTTTTGAAAGCAGGGCCACCGGGCAGCACTTCCGTAATGCGGATGTAGTCCCCATCTTCGCGAAGCATCGCACCAATACCCTCCAGCGACTGACTCATTTCCTGGTTAAACCGATCTGCATTCGAGGGCGACAGGTAATTTGTATGGGGGTCAAGCGCTTCGGCAAACGAGTTCATGTACATCTGAAACACGTCGACACTTTTGATCCGTTTGATGGCTTTATCGAGGTTCGTATAGCGCTGGGTCATCATGGCCGTCACGGCACTGTCTTTCCGATTGCCCAGCCGCAGTTCCAATGCCTGGTTTTTCAGGATTTTGCTCCACAACTCATTCTGTTCGTCTACCGTTTTTGGCCAGGTTGCTTTCTCCCGGTCGGTATTGAAGTTTTCATCGGCCGTGAAGGTAAACGGCTTTTTAAGCTGCTCTTTTATAAAGGCGCTCCGCTCAGTATAGCGTTTCCGATAGACGTTAAACAGGTCATAGGCGGCTGTCAAATCGCCATTAATGAGCGCGTCATCAATCTGCTTCCGGTACTTCTCAAAAGAAGCTACGTCCGATGCCAGCAGGTAGGTTTTGTTCCCATCAATTTCTTTCAGGTAGTTATCCCACACGACCGACGACAGCGAGTCATTAAGTCGCACTTTGCGGTAGTGATACGTTGTCAGAAGTTTAGCCACCAATTGCTCAACGCGCTCCTGCGAAATAGACGGTTTTAGGTCGTCTATGGGGTCGGTTGTTGACGATACCGGCTGAAACGATGTCGTTTTGGGGGCGCCAGTTGACGGCGAATCCGGCTGAAAACTCAGCATCAGCACGGGCAGAAGGGTCACCAGATACTTTTTCATCCGCTGGATGAGCGAACGGGTGAACGAGCGAAAGAGTTATGCTTCGTGCATCAACCGGAATGCCGAACCATCACTCTTTCACTCCTTCGCGCTTTCGCTCTTTTAGTTATTGTTTAACAATATCAAGTAACTCAACATCGAACACTAATGTTGAGCCGGGTTTAATGTCAGTTCCCATACTCCGGTCGCCATAGGCAAGGTCCGATGGGATGTAGAGCTTCCATTTTGAGCCAACCGGCATCAGTTGGAGCGCTTCCGTCCACCCTTTAATTACGTCACTCACCCCAAATTCGGCGGGCTGGCCACGTTCCACTGAACTATCAAATACTTTACCATCGAGCAGCTTACCGGTATAGTGCACTTTTACCCGATCTGTGGCGGTTGGTTTGGCGCCGGCGCCTTCTTTTTCAACCGAATACTGCAACCCGCTGGCCGTTGTGACCACACCCGCTTTGGCTTTATTTTCGGTTAGAAAGGCACTTCCAATTTTTTTATTCTCGGCAGATGCCTTCATGCCTTCAGCGTTCCGGGCGGCCATCTGCTTCTGCATATAATTATTCATCACCCGTCCGGCCTGCTCGTGGGTCAGTTGGGTAGTTTGGCCCTGCAACGCATCCTGCAGACCGCGAATCAATAAGGCATTGTTAAGGTCAGTTATGCCCTGCTGTTTCAAATTTTGAGCCATAAACAAGCCAATGCTATAGCTAATCGAATCCTGGGTTGAGGCTATGGCACCGCCCGTAGCTGGTTTAGTGGTAGTGGCGGGTCTGACTGAACCCGAAGCAGGTTTCCTGACAGCCGGTTTTTTAGTTTGGGCAGTTGCCGTACCAGCGACAAAAACAGCCGATACAATACCGGCTAACATCCATTGGTTGAACTTCATGCGAAAACAAAACGAGGTATGTGTAAACAAAAGGTTATTCTCTTTAAAACGCGAATCAATGGGATAAAAGTTTACTTATAGACCGATTTGACAAAAAAACGGCTGTTTGCTCAACGCCCGGCTTTAGACTGAATCAGGGAATTAAAAGTAGGTGAAAATCTGGCCCGTGTCAATTCCTGCCGACGAAAGTCCTGATTAATTCGGATGAACGGTTTGGGATGCCCCCTCAATGGTCAAACACAAGTCGGTGTTTTATCGGAAAAGTCTAACATTCAGCCGTTGATTCTACGTTTCATCGCATTTTTATCAAATTTTAGTCGTACCTTTGCGCCCGAAAAATCAACCTCAAATTCCCCTTATACACATATGGAATCCGTAAGACCCGACGAGATATCAGCTATTCTGCGCCAGCAACTGGCCGGAACCCAAACCGAAGCTGAACTCGAAGAAGTCGGTACGGTGCTGCAAATCGGCGACGGCGTAGCGCGTATCTACGGCCTCTCGAAAGTGCAGGCCGGCGAATTGCTTTCGTTCGACAATGGGCTTCAGGCGATGGCTCTGAACCTGGAAGAAGATAACGTTGGAGCAGTATTGCTCGGCGATTACTCAGAAATTAAAGAAGGCGATACCGTTAAACGCACCGACCAGATTGCCTACATAAACGTGGGCGACGGCATTCTCGGTCGCGTTGTTAACACGCTTGGCCTGCCAATCGACGGCTTAGGGCCTATTCAGGGCGAACTGTTCCGAATGCCACTGGAGCGCAAAGCACCGGGCGTAATTTTCCGCCAGCCGGTAAGCGAACCGCTGCAAACGGGTATCAAAGCCATCGATGCTATGATTCCCATTGGCCGGGGCCAGCGCGAACTAATCATTGGCGACCGCCAGACGGGCAAAACAGCGGTGGCTATCGACACCATCATCAACCAGAAAGAATTTTACGACAAAGGCGAACCGGTATTTTGTATCTATGTTGCCTGTGGTCAGAAAGCGTCGACTATTAAGCAGGTAGAGCAAACGCTGCGTAAGGCTGGTGCCATGGATTACACGGTTGTTGTAGCCGCTGGTGCGTCTGACCCCTCGCCGATGCAGTTCTTCGCGCCGTTTACGGGTGCCGCCATTGGCGAATTCTTCCGCGATACGGGCCGCCCGGCCCTGGTTGTTTATGACGATTTGTCGAAACAGGCCGTTGCCTACCGTGAAGTGTCGCTGCTGCTGCGTCGTCCGCCGGGCCGCGAGGCTTACCCAGGCGACGTGTTTTACCTGCACAGCCGGTTACTGGAACGGGCCGCCAAGATTAACCAGAACGACGACATCGCCCAAAATATGAACGACCTGCCGCCAAGCCTGATCGGTAAGGTGAAAGGCGGTGGTTCGCTGACGGCTTTGCCAATTATTGAAACGCAGGCGGGTGACGTTTCGGCCTATATTCCGACTAACGTAATCTCGATTACCGACGGACAAATCTTCCTGGAGTCGAACCTATTCAACGCTGGAATTCGCCCCGCCATCAACGTCGGTATTTCGGTATCGCGCGTGGGGGGTAACGCCCAGATTAAGTCGATGAAGAAAGTGGCCGGTACGCTCAAACTCGACCAGGCTCAGTTCCGCGAACTGGAAGCCTTTTCCAAATTTGGTTCTGACCTCGATGCGTCGACCAAACTGACCATCGAACGTGGTCGTCGGAATCAGGAAATACTAAAACAGCCTCAGTACTCGCCTGTGTTGGTTGAACAACAAGTGGCTATTATTTATGCGTCGGTTAACGGCCTGCTCGACCGGGTGCCGGTCAATAAAGTGAAAGCGTTTGAAAGCGAATTCGCCATGGTTCTGAGCGCTCAGCATCCAGGAGTTCTCAATGAACTGCGTGCGGGCAAACTGACCGACGAAGGAACGGCAACCCTCAAGAAAGTAGCCGCCGACCTGTCGGCGAATTATTAAAATTAGTCGTCAGTCAGTAGTCGATAGTCGTTAGCACCGTGCGAAACCACTATCGACTACTGACTGACGACTATCGACTAACACCATGGCATCTCTTAAAGAAGTACGCGCCCGGATTTCGTCGATCAATTCGACGCAGCAAATCACTAAAGCCATGAAAATGGTGGCGGCAGCTAAGTTGCGCCGGGCGCAGGATAACATCACACAATTGCGGCCTTATGCTCAAAAGCTAAGCCAGATGCTCGGAACCGTTTCAGCGGGGGCCGAAACCGCGTCGGACAGTCCTTATAAACAGACACGCCCCGTTGAGCGCGTGTTACTAATTGTGGTTACTTCAGACCGGGGCTTGTGCGGAGCCTTCAATAGCAATGTTGTCAAGGGTGCTCTAATCCTCATTGACGAAAAGTATTCGGCGCAGGCCCGTTCGGGCAATGTCGAAATTATGGCCATCGGTAAGAAGGGCGCCGAAGCGTTCCAGCGCCGGGGCTTTAAGGTCAATAAAGAACACGTCGACGCGTTTGGTTCGCTAAGCTTTTCCACCGTGCGGGCGGCTGCCGAAGAAGCAATGGAAGGTTTTGCCAATGGTCGTTTCGATGTTGTGGAGGTCATCTACAATGAGTTTAAGAATGCCGCCATGCAGATTGTACGGACCGAACAGATGTTGCCCATTGTGGCCACAAAAGCAGCTCCGGGCAGTGCAGCGGTCTCCATCAACTACTTGTTTGAACCCTCGGAAGAGGAAATCATTACGGAACTGATTCCGAAAACAATCAAGATTCAGTTGTATAAAGCCGTGCTGGATTCCAACGCATCCGAGCACGGTGCCCGGATGACCGCTATGGATAAGGCAACCGAAAACGCGGGCGAACTTCTGAAAGAACTTCGTTTGGTATACAACCGGACACGTCAGGCAGCCATCACGACCGAAATTCTCGAAATCGTGGGCGGTGCCGAAGCATTAGCCAGCGCCTGATAGCAATTCTAACTAACCATACCAACGCCACTGCCCATTGGGTAGTGGCGTTGGTATGTATACCGTTTTTTTTGTGATTCATTGCAACGGTTTGGCTGGCAATGGCGTCTTAGTGAAGAACAAACGGTTTTGGCTATTTTCGGCGAAGGCCTGACATCGCCAGGAGGTGCTTATGCGTTATGTTGAGCATCAATACCAGCGATCTGAGCAAGCGGAGCCACCTAAAAAAACAGCTGGCTATGAAGGTGCCTTTCCATACACTGTTAAAAATACTTAACAGAAAAGTAGTCCTGACAATCAATGACTTATACGTTACTATAGGCCTTAAGTAGTGTATACTAATCGGAACGAATAGCCCTGATTTTTAGTTATAAAGACACAGTATACGAACGGCTGTTTCTTTATCGTTTATTAGTCGGTTCGATACCATTAACGACTCAAAACACATGAAAATTAACCGCATAATCACCAGTCTGTTTATCGTCGGCATCTTGGCGTCCTGCGCCCCGGCCATTACGGTAAAATACGATTACGACCCGAAAGTAAATGTTCGGCAGTTTGCAACCTATCGCATTGAAGCTGACCGTCAGCGCAACGCCGACCCGATTGTGGGCAGTAACCTGAACCAGCGCCGGATTGCCGATGCACTCGACCAGTCGTTGAAAGCACGCGGCTATAAGCCCGTAACGCAGGGAGAAGCTGACCTGGTTGTTCGGTTCTTTATGGACTCGAAAGACAAGCAGCAAATTCAGTCTAATAACATGTACTCACCCTATTCGTGGTGGTATGGTGGTATGGGTAACAACGTATACTCGCGGCAGTACGAAGAAAACCGCGTCGTTATTAACGTGTCGGATGCGCGCACCAACGATATTATCTGGCAGGGCTGGGCAACGGGTCAGTTGAATAACCGCAACAAAGAACGTGACCGCGATCAGGCCTTCCGCGAAACGGTAAGTGCTATCATGAAGCAGTTCCCGGAGAGCGCCGGTCAGGATTATGGCGCGGCCCGGTAAGGCCTTATTATAATGCACGTAAAAAACCTGCTACCCAACGGATGGCAGGTTTTTTTATGGGCATAGCTTTTTGTTAATTTGCGCTATTACTAACCCGTCATGTCTGCTGTAAGCCGAGGACTCGTCTATTCACTACTGGCTGTAGTCCTGATACTGCTGTTGGGCATTACAGCGCTGCTTGGCGTAGCCTATAACCGGCATCAGCGGCTTGAAGATGCAACCACCGATCTTCGCCGAAACCTCACCCAGCAGGAAAGCAAAATCTCCGAACTACAGGAGCGACTCGAAGACTGCGACACTGTGCAAACCGGTACGCCAGCCGATACAGCCTGGGAGACCCCAACGCGGGCGGTGAGTAAGGCTACCCTGCCGAAATGGTGATGCCCGTATCCGAAACACATGCAAAAAGGCGTCTGTAGTAGACGCCTTTTTGCATGTGTTCACAGGTTAATTCTACTCAAATACGTTATTGTCGTAGGTAACGCTGGAAACTTTCTTGTCTAAGTAATACAGTTGGTCAGCCGGAATCTGATCGAACAGATCGAGACAACGACGGGCAATGTATTCTTCTTCCACTTGTTCTTTCACAAACCATTTCAGGAGTTCTTCCGTCGCGTAATCGTTTTCACGACGACAGATGCCGATAATCCGATTAATTGAATCGGTAACGGCAATTTCCTGCTCCAGGGCGCCCTCAAATAGGGAACGTAGTGAATCGAATTCCTGAGCAACTGCCGGCACCTCGGGCGACCAGGCTGTTGCGCCCTGGTCGCACAGGTAATGGAAAAGTTTCATGGCGTGCTTGCGCTCTTCTTCCGACTGCTTATAAAAGAAGCCTGCGCTATAATCGAAGCCAGTCCGGTCGCACCAGCCTGCCATCGCCAAATACTTCGACGACGACACCATTTCCAGTTGTATTTGCTGGTTCAGCGCCAGCTCGACGCTTTCCTTAACAGCGCTGCGAAGTCTTGCTAAATCTTTCATAATAAGTGACCGGTATCCGGTGAGAATTTCTATAACAAAACAACACAAAAAAACCGGCTCTTGTTAAGCAGCCGGCTGATTATCAGGAAATTTAGAAGCAGTCTATGTATGATTATGCAGGTAGTGAACACCCGCATTCGCGCAGCATCGCGTTGAGTTCCAGCATTAGTTTGGCACCATTGAGCAACTCCCGCAAGTGAACAATCTCGCAGAGCGTGAGCACATAACACCGCTCGGAGCGGGGTGGCGTCAGGATTTCAACATCATAAGCAGCCGCCGTACTCAGGGCCATTTGCTGAATATCAACGGTTTCGACCATACGCCGAAACTGCATAAAATCGCGGGCCGACAAGGGGGTGTGGGTATCCCAGAATTCCAGAATGATTCGGTTACTCCTATCGCACTGATAGACAACTCCCCTATCAGTTCTGAAAACCTCCTGATACGTTACGGGTACGTTACTTGTCATGATTACAAAAATGAAAGAGCAAATATACAACGTACCCGTTAATTTAGAGCGCGTCTAAATAAAATTTAAGAAGCGAGAGAATGAAAGAGCGAAAAATGCTTGCCTCTGTTTTTCGCTCTTTCATTCTCTCTTTAACAAAACGCCTGACAACCAGCCCGTTTGCCCGTCCGGGCTGCGAACTAACTGGAAGCCATTGGCTGTAGCCAGCACGTCAACCGTTGAACCAGCCCCCATCGGTTTAATGGCAGCCGCCCGCTCATTGGGAGCATCGGCTAAATTGACGGAAGCAGATAAGGTCAACCGCCGAAGCGAGCGGTTTAGCGGTTCGGTTGTGCTGCTGGCCACGTAGCCGGTCAGGCCATCGGGCAATTCGACCCGCAGCCAGGTTTGCGTGCCACCCAGTACGGTCAGGGCCGATGCTTTGGGCAACTCCCGCAGGATAGGCGAGTCGCCCGTGGGAGCAAGCCGAACCACCGACCGAACCGCCGATACTCGCACGGAATCCCCCAGCCACGATTCGGGCAAGAGCGTTTGTTTGGCCGGACCCCGCCCAAGTCGAATGAACGGCAACGGGTCGGCTGCCCCTTCACTGAATCCATAAATACCAAAATGCAGATGCGGGCCGGTGGTGCGGGCATTGCCCGTGTTGCCCACAAAACCGACCGTATCACCAGTGGATACCCGCTGACCATCACGAACATTGAACCGGTCGAGGTGAGCGTAATAGAGCCGAATGTTACGGTCATTATCGGATAAAAACACGACATTACCCCCTAAACTGTTGGTGCCAACCCCCGATATGATGCCATCGACGGAGGCCAGCGCGGGTGTCCCTTTCGGTGCGAAAATATCTACGCCTTCGTGCTTTCGCCGACCGGCATCGCGGGAAGCGCCAAAGAAACTACTGATTTGCCGACTGTCGCGGCCCTTCACCGGAAAACTCAGCGCGGGTTCGCGGGTGACGGTGATGGTGTAACGAGCGTTTCGCAACAGTTCGGGCTGGATGCGGATCAGAAACGTTTGTGTTCGGCGAGGCTCCCAGGATAGCACGTTCGTATCAGCTTTGGAAGCAGCCATTAAACTAATGCGGTTCCGGGCCTCTACGGCAAACACATCAATAAACACCTGGGTTTGTTTTTGTCCCTGTGTTTCCACCTGGATTAACAGGCGGTCTCCCCGTTGAGCATTGAGTCGATAGCCAACGGCAAATGCTTTGGTCGCCGAAAAATACCCGCTCTCGCGGTAGGGAATCGTGATTTTGAGCGAATCGCGAAGGGCACGTTCACCGGCCGAAAGCCAGTCAGTACCGAGAGCCGTTCGGTCGAGTTTAGCCTCTTTAAGGGATTGTTCGTACTGGTCGTGTGGCGACGATGGCTTGAACAGATTCGTGGTCGGGCCAATACCGGTGCAGGCGCCTAACCATCCTGCCAGCAAGCTGATACTAAGAAAACGGAGTGATGTCTTGATTACCATAGGTTCACTATCGTTTTAAACGACTTTTTCGCGGTGATATTTTAGCCGGGATAAATAGACCACCATTACCAAACCCACCAAAATACTCAGTGAGGGCACTAAAAACGACAATCCGGCGGCAACCGCATAGGTGATCGTGCTGATTAAATAGCTGGTCCGAACCGTTTGAACGCGAACGTTGGCGGCTGGCCGTTTTAGTAACCGATAGTTTTCAGTGGCATAACGCCACATAAGTAACAAGGTGAGGTTTATACTGGCAAAAAGCAGCAGATATAACGCCGACGAAAGCTGATAGCCAGGCGTGTTGATGTAGTCAGCAAGCAGCGATGTTGTGAATGGAATTATCGTAACCAGCATGAGCAGCAGGCCGTTATAGAACATGAACCGCACGTCGCTACGCTGGATAACATTATACATCCGGTGGTGATTGAGCCAGATGATGAAGATGGTCGTGAAACTGATAAAATACGCGATATAGTCTGGCCACTGGTGAAGCAGAGCCAAGGCTAAGTTTTTACTGGAAGTGGCTTCTCTCAGGCTCGGCGCCTTAAGCTGAAACGTCAGCAAGGTAATGTCAATCGCAAAAACGCCATCGCTGAAGGTTTCTGTCCGGACGGTTTCGTTTTCCTGGGAATCTGCCATGTATCGAAAAGAAAGTGTCTGTCTGACAAACGGTTGGCACGCCGAATAGTTACAGAGGTAACTTGCCTCAACTTCGGGAACAAATAAAATCCATTTGGGTTAAATAGGCTTGTAAACAACGCAACTCAACACCTATGGAAAGCAAAATTAAATTAGCAGGACACGCGGCTCACCCGATTCTGGTCGTGTTCCCCTTTGGGCTGCTGGCAACAGCCGCCATCTTCGATATCGTCTATCTGCTGACCGACAACTCGACCTTTGTGCTGGTATCCTACTGGATGATTACTGCTGGATTGCTGGGTGGTCTGGCTGCGGCAGTGCCCGGCTGGATTGACTGGTTCGCCATTCCGCTGGGTACGCGGGCCAAGCGTATCGGCTTAGTGCATGGGCTGGGCAACGTGACCGTGCTGGCGCTATTTGCCATAAGCTGGCTCCTCCGGCGCGATGAGGCTGGTTATCTACCCTCCTTTCTTGCGCTGGCGTTATCGTTTGCCGCCTTCGCGCTGGCAGGCTTTACTGGTTGGCTGGGGGGTGAACTGGTGGACCGGCTGGGCGTTGGCATCGACGACGGCGCGCACCTGAACTCACCAAACTCACTCTCAGGGCGGCCTGCCTCTGACGTTGATGGCGACAGTGGACGGATAAAAGACGCACCGGGCAGGGAACGGTTTGCCTGACAGGTAGCTAAGAACGACTTAAACACGTCAACATTAACCCTGTTCCGGACTCCGCTGGCTTCGTTTTGTCAGGAAGTAGACTGGTATGCCCAACCCCGCAATAAGCAGTCCCATGCCGGTGTTGAAGGTTTTGGTATACAGCAAAATCGCGCAGATGGTCAGAGCAGCAATGATGTAGAGAGCGGGAACGAACGGATACCCAAAGGCCCGATAAGGCCGTTCGGTAGTTGGTTCGGTGCGCCGGAGTCGAAACAGCCCCGCAATTGTGACCATATAAAACAGCAGCGACGCAAACGTGCAATAGTCGAGCAAATCACCGTATTTTCCCGACAGGCACAGTACCGATGCCCAGATGCACTGGAGCCATAAGGCCCGGCCCGGCACCGCGTTCTGGTTGAGGTGCGATGCCTGCCGGATAAACAGGCCGTCTTTTGCCATGGCGTAATAAAGTCGCGCCCCAGCCAGAATCAGCCCGTTGTTGCAGCCGAAGGTCGAAATCATAATCAGAATGGCCATTGCCGCAACGGCCACATTGCCAAAAACCGTTGAAACGGCGGCAGTAGCTACGCGGTCGGCCTCAGCAAACTGAATGCCCCGGCCAATAATATCCGTAGCCGCCGGGTCGCCTTTCAAGGGCAACAGAGAAAGGTATGACACGTTGGCCAGAAAATAGATCGTAGTAACAATGAGCGTTCCGAAAAACAGGGCCAGCGGAATGTTACGGCGTGGATTTTTGATTTCGCCCGCAATGAACGTGACGTTATTCCAGGCATCAGCCGAAAACAGGGAGCCAATCATCGACGTACCAAAAGCCAGCAGCAGGGCGATCCCGGCTAACGGCACAATTTCGCCCGTTGCCGATGTCAGGCTGGCTTCCCAGGCATTAGTCAGGTTGGTCGAGAGTAAACCGCTGCTAATTCCCAGCGCAATACCAATCACAATCAGACCGAGCAGGGCGATGAGTTTAGCCGATGTAAACACGTTTTGAATCAGCTTGCCACTCTGCACGCCCCGGCTGTTGAGCCATGTCAGCAGCACCAGACTCGAAATAGCAAACAGGGATCCCAGAGTAACTTTAACCGGCCCAAGTGCCAGCAACACATTGTCGGGGCCGAGGGCAGGGACAAAAACGGCGGTGTATTTGGTGAACGCTACAGCAACAGCCGCAATGGTGCCGGTTTGAATGACCATGAACACCGTCCAGCCATACACAAAACCCGTCAACGGCCCAAACGCCCGTTGAATGTAGATGTACTGCCCTCCGGCTTTGGGCATCATACCGGCCAGTTCGCCATAGCTAAGCGCTGCCGCCACCGTCAGCACGCCCGTCAGCACCCACAGCATAAGCAGCCAGCCCGACGACCCTAAGTTACGGGCCATGTCGGCAGTGACGATGAAAACGCCCGAGCCAATCATGGAACCGGAAACAATAAGGGTGGAATCGAGGAGACTTAGCGACCGTTTGAATTCAGTGGGTTCCGCCGTGGCATCGGCTGACGAAACGGACTTAGGAAGGTTTTCTGCCATGAAGAAGAAGATATACCCACAAGAAGCGGCCAATCGGGCAAAAAAGCAAACGATTACGGGTAAAACCGTTCCTAACCCGGTCAGTCAACCACTAAATGATGTATTTACCCAGTAAAACAGTGCATAAAATACCCTACGTCGGATATTGCCATTCGCCCCGGTAGGCGCGGCTCAGGAGTTTGTTGGCTTCGGGATCATTTGGAATCTGACTGCCATCCCAGGCTATACTCCGGCCAAGTTTCATGGATAGCATTCCTAAAAGCGCCATGTTGGTGGAGCGGTGCCCGATTTCGATGTCGGAAATAGGGAGTTTATTGGTTTTAATGCTGTCTAAAAAGTTGGCCCACAGTTGCGCGATGTTCTGATCGTCGGGTTTATTGAGTTGAGGGTCCTGATGAATGATCGGTTTTTTCGAGTCTACCGGGTAGAACGTCCAGCCGTCGAGCCATCCCATGTGAAACGTGCCCTCGGTGCCATAGAAATAAACACCCACGGCCTGGCCGGGCATGGTTTTCTCGGCATTGTTACCGGCAAATTGTCGATGCTCCCACACCACGGTAAAATCCTCAAATTCATACGTAGCTACCTGATGGTCAGGGGCATCGGTGCTGTCTTTTCGGATAGCCCGTCCGCCGGTCGAATAGATTTTGCGCGGATGTTTTTCTTCCGTCCACCACAAAATCTGGTCCATCCAGTGAATGCCCCAGTCGCCGAGCGTGCCGTTTGCATAATCTAAATACCCCCGGAAGCCTCTGGGGTGCATCGTTGGATTATACGCCCGCAGTGGGGCTGGCCCGCACCACATATTCCAGTCCATTTCTTTAGGCACTTCGGCGTCGGGTGTGGGTTGCCCGGCACCACCTCCATAATGCACAAATGCCCTCGCCATCCCGATTTTTCCCGCTTTGCCTGACTTCAAAAACTCCATGCCCGATACGTTGTGGGGCGACACCCGCCGGTGCGTTCCTACCTGACAGATACGCCCCGTTTGCCTGGCCGTTTTTACCATCGCTTTGCCCTCATTGATGGTATGCCCGATGGGCTTTTCGACGTACACATGCGCCCCGGCCTTCATGGCCGCGATGGCCACCAGCGGGTGCCAGTGGTCGGGGGTGGCCACGATCACGATTTCGGGCTTTTCGGTGGCCAGCATCTCGCGGTAGTCGCGGTAGAGTTTGGGTTTATCAGCCGTGAGTTTATTCAGTTCATCACCTGCTTTTTGGAGTTGGCGGGTGTCTACATCGCAAAGCGCGACTACTTTCGATTCACCCGCCTGCACGGCGCACCGCAGGATGTTGGTTCCCCACCAGCCTGAGCCAACCAGGGCTGTGCGGTATTTCCGGGCAGGCTGGCGCGTAATAAATGCCCGAACCTGGATTGGGTCGGTGATGAGCGTGGCACTGGCAAGTGCAGAGGTTTTTAGAAAGTCAGAACGGTTCATTCGATGACAAGGGGTTGGGCCGGGTCGCCGGTGCGGTGAGGGCATTGGGCAGCCTCGTTTATTGTCAAAGATGAACCCGTCTCTTTTTTACCGTCAATTTCCCAAACCAGCCAATACTGGCTTGCCAGCCAGCGCCTGCATCAATAAAAACGTAACGAACAGCAGGTAGACAGCGGCCATCGCTATAACCTGAACGGGTCGGCGAGCCACATAGTAGCCGAATAAAGGCAGCAGTTGCAGGGCGTGCATGCCAAAAAAGTGAGCCACTCGCAAATCCCCATAGCGCGTGCTCCAATTCGCTACGGGCAATCCTGCTCCTCCGTCGGCCGCTCCTACCGTATGGCTCAACCGGCTTGCCATCATGAAACCTTCAAAAGCAAAGATGACAAATAACAGGATACCCAGCCGGATAGCCCAGACATAGGCCGATTCATTGATGGCTGGCGCCGAAAAAATAAATAGCCAATGTAAGCCGTCCAAAGGGTAAAAATAGTGATCAGCATCCCCATTAAACTGAACAGTAGGCCATCGACCGGAGAGCTGATATTAAAATGTGATAATTTGCCCAAAGCAGCCTGACCTACGACAATCCCCAGTTCGACGACCATGATGACGACAACCGCCCAGCTATAGATTCTCACCTTTCGCCGTTGGGTGAGCATGCCTGTATACCAGGCCATCGTCCAGCAAAAAATCGCTGTCGATATAAAGAATTTTGCCGGTTTAATAAATGCATTGATACCCAGCACTTGTCCGCTGGTTATCAGGGATAAAGCCGCACAACTAAGGCAGGCAATCAGGCAAACCCAGCCGAACCCGTACAGAACGGCATTCCGGCTCCTGAGCGTCGATAAAAACGTGTTCATTGGTTTTAGTGATTTAGTGACCTGTCAGGCTGACAAGGTTCGGGTACGCACCGTGCGAATTAACCAATATAAAAGCAAGCCGACCGGCCCCAGCATGAAGCAGAAAAACAAGGGGATTATAATGAACCAATGCGGGATGGCTTTCTCCTGTGAATCCCGCAAAACGAAGGTACCGGCTACCAAATCGAAGGCGAGATAATGCACCCAACCGGCCAGCATAACGCCATCAGCCCCCGTCGCAAATAAATTTTTCACACCTGACAAGGTGCCAAATGCGCCAAAATCGACCGGGCCTCCGCTAAACAGATAAATCACATAAATGACAGCAAGACCAACCGGAATCAGGTACGAATTCATTACCCATTTAGTCACGAACCAGCGCGGGGCAAAAACCATCAGCAGCCATTGCGGCAGAACCAGCGTGTTGGCAAGTTTAAAAACAGCTTCGGCAGACATAGGAGAAGGAGGGTTTAGAGGAAGGGAGAGTAATTTTGGGATAAGCAGGTTTTTTGTCATGCTGACGAAGGAAACATGACAAAAAATAACCGGAACAGGCTACTGTCATTACGTTTTAGTCTGCAATCACTTCACCTGCGCCTGGCCCAGTACCCGCAGCAGATTGCCGCCCCATATTTTGGCGATGTCGGCTTCCGAATAGTTTCGGCGCACGAGTTCGGCGGTCAGGTTCTCAATCTGACTGACGTCTTCGAGGCCATTTACCCCTCCGCCCCCGTCGAAATCGGAGCCGATGCCCACATGGTCGATACCGGCCAGTTTAACTATGTGGTCGATATGGTCTACAATATCCGATAAGCTGGCCCGCTCAGAAGCGTAAATCTTTGACACCGAATCAGTTTGGGCCATTATTCGGGCTTCCATATCTGCCGAAGGGACTTTTCCTACCCGCGACATTCTGATTTTGGTTTTAGCCACCCGGTGAGCATCCGACGGTTTTTTAAGGTAATCACTTACGAAATTTACCTGCACAACGCCCCCTTTGCCAGCAATGGCCCGAATCATGTCGTCGGTCATGTTGCGGGGAAAATCGCACAGGGCGCGGCAGTTCGAGTGCGACGCAATAACGGGCGCTTTCGAGAGGGACAGCACGTCGTAGAACGTGCTGTCGGCTACGTGCGATACGTCGATTAGAATACCGAGCCGATTCATTTCGGGTACTACTTTCTTGCCGAAATCACTTAATCCGCCGTACATAGGGCCGTCGGGGTCGGTGGACGAATCGCCAATGAGGTTATTGGCAAAGTGCGTCAGGGTGATGTACCGGCAGCCTAAATCATAATAGGCTTTAAGCATCGACAACTCCTTGCCAACTGGATAGCCGTTCTCCATGCCAATAAAGACCGCCCGTTTCCCGGCTTTCTGAATGCGGTAAGCGTCGGCGGGCGACAGGGCCAGTTCGGCCAGACCGGGGTATTTTTTGAGTGCTCTATGAATCAGGTCAAACTGGTTCAGCGCATTCCGTTTAGCTTCGGCATGGCCCGAATCGGTGCGCGGCCCCTGCGAGGTGTAGACCGCAAAAAACATCGCATCCATGCCTCCCTGTTTCATGCGCGGGAAGTCAATCTGCGAGCCGTCGCGTTTGGTATCGTGCATAGCGCCAACATCAAACCCGGCTTTTTGCATCATAATTGGCGCGTCGGCATGGGTATCGAGGGTTAGTACACGCTGGTGAATTTTGTGCGCTTTTTTGGTAACGGGATCTTCATCGCCAGGTAATTGCGCCATGAATGAACTCAAGCCGAGTAGTGCAGGAAGAACGTAAGGAAGCATAGACAATCAGGTTGTATGGAAGTGTGTCGAAGCTACGCATTACCCGACGCAATGACAAACTTTCGAGCGAACCCTGCCGTTATGAGGTTACCTTTGTATCAAAGAGCGAAAGAGTGAAAGAGCGAATATAAGGCGTCTTTTTTTCACTCTTTCACTCTTTCACTCTTTCACTCTTTCACTCTTTCACTCTTTCACTCTTTCACTCTTTCACTCTTTCACTCTTTCACTCTTTCACTCTTTCACTCTTTCACTCTTTCACTCTTTCACTCTTTCACTCTTTAATCAATGGCCGTAGTCCCCTACAAAGATAAGGATACCTCCAAACGTGAGCAGGTTGCGGAGATGTTTGACAGTATTTCGCCGAAGTATGACCTGCTGAATCATGTGTTGAGTGGTGGTATCGACATTCTGTGGCGCAAACGGGCCATCCGCGAACTTCGGTCAAGCAAAACTCCTTCCTATTCGCCCAAAACCATCTTAGACATTGCCACCGGCACCGGCGATTTCGCCCTTGAAGCCCTCGCTCTAAAACCCGAAAAAATTGTTGGAGTGGATATTTCGGAGGGCATGCTGGCAGTTGGTCGGGAGAAGATGAAGAAGCGCGGAGTTGATTCAATTATCGAATTGCGAACGGGCGACTCAGAACGTTTGCCCTTTTCAGACAATGAATTCGATGCTGTCATCGTTTCGTTTGGGGTACGCAACTTCGAGAACCTGCTTAAAGGCTTGACCGATATGCACCGCGTAACGCGCTCCGGCGGTGTGTGCGTTGTGCTGGAATTCTCGAATCCGCGCCAGTTTCCCTTTAAACAACTGTACGGGTTTTACTCCCGTACCATCCTGCCGCTTATTGGGCGCGTAGTGAGCAAAGACGCATCGGCTTATACTTACCTGCCCGAATCAGTGCAGGCTTTCCCCGACGGTCCTGACTTTCTGCACATCTATGAAGCCGCTGGATTTATCAATACCAAATGGATACCGCTCACCTTCGGCATCGCGTCAATTTACATCGGTCACAAGCTGGCCCAATCCTGAACAGCCGCCCGTTCCGGCTGTCGCTTGCGTTTATCGTTTTGGTAGTGAGTACTACCCTGATTTCTACACCGAGTCAGGCGCAGACGTCTTACAAATACGTTCGCAAGCACCTCGAACGGTACGATGACAAACTCATTCATTACGGTTTTTTCTTTGCCGTACCTGTCACCCGCTTCAGCGTTACGCACAGCCCAACGTTTCTTACTGCCGATTCAGCGTACCGGATTTACTCGCCCAATAAGCCTGCCTTTCGGGTGGGCTTTGTGGTGAATGCGTATCTGAACGACCGCTTCGATTTACGGCTGACGCCCTCCGTTTCCCTGTTTAGCCGCGAGGTGCATTATGATTATCCGGGTGGCTACTCAAAAACCGAAACCCGCGAATCGACCTGGCTTGATTTTCCCTTGCTGCTCAAATATAAATCGGAGCGACGCAATAACACCCGGATGTATTTGCTGGCGGGTGGTGCATTCAGTATCGAAAGCAACGTGCGCCGGAAGGAGATTCAGGGCGTTAGCAAACTCAGTACCAGCACAATGGATTTTGCCATCGAGTACGGCGTTGGGTTCGAACAATTTTTCGAGTATTTTAAACTCGCGCCTGAACTGCGCTTTTCACACGGCTTAGTTAATCTTTACCGCCCGTCGACCAATGTGGCGGGCATTGGTCTCGACAGGCTGACGACCCACACAGTGACCTTATACCTGAATTTTGAATAGCCGTTCGGACCGGTTGGCGATCAGCTACTTGCAGAAAAGTTTATCTTTTTTTGAGTAGATGTTTGCAAAAGCAGGCATCAGCCCACTATATTTGCAGTCCCAAACCGCAACGGCGTCTAACGGGGCAAAGGGAGTTTAGCTCAGCTGGTTCAGAGCATCTGCCTTACAAGCAGAGGGTCGGCGGTTCGAACCCGTCAACTCCCACTATTGATAATCAGCCAGTTAGCTTAGTTGCTGACTGGCTGAGTTGTTTTTGGTTTAAACTATGGTTTAAACAACCCTTACGGTGCTCACTTATAGCCAGTTCAAGCAAGTATGAAAATATCAATAGTGAGTTTGGTCCTTCTGTAAACGTCTAGCGAATGGAACCAGTTAAAATTCCTAAGCGACCTCCATTTGTTATTGGCCAGCGTGTGTAGTGCATGAACCTTTAGCAGACTCCTATAGCTACCAGAAAAGCGAATCCGGCTATAGTTAGGCAAAAACACAAATCACATGGAAGATAGGATAACAGCCTGGGATTTTAGCGGGGGCGGATCACCTAGGTCTGTACTGCAAAACGGGGACAGAATGGAAACAGGGTGTTAGGGAACTCAATACCCGTTGCAGCTTTCTTTACGTTGATTGTTTAACTGAGTTATTTGCCCTAAAAAGCGGTAAAATGAGCTTTGGACAGCCCGCAGATCAGTCACTAAAAAAAGGACCGTTTTCTTTATTGAGTCTCAAAATCAGCGCTTTACGGGGCTATTTTCATTTTGGTCCCGTTTTGCAGTACAGACAAACTACTGTTACCCTCATCCTTTCCTGACTTCATTCATACCAGTCTTCTGCATTCCCAAAACTCAATAGCAAACCAGCCTATTATCAACTGACCCTTACCACTCTATATACACAGGCTAGGCAAAACAGGGGGAGGTAGCAACAAAACGATGTTCTCGATGGCAGGGGCTGGTGGGATAGTCCCGGCTACGCCTGCGTTCGATAATTTTCTCCCGGTGAATGTGCGTCTACCGGGGGGGTGCTTTTATTAACTCCGATAATAGTACCGGTCTTATCAGGCTACTACAGGTATAGGTCTCCGGAGCTTCTAATAGCTTAGGCTCAACAAGACAGATGCGGCTACAGGTCAAGTCGTTGCGACTATGGGTCGCTTTGCCGTTTCGTACAAAATCCGTCACTTGAATCCGTCAACCTATCTAAAATACAACTCCGCTAACAAGCAGTAATTTGTACTTTATGCAGACGCGTTGCATAACTACGGGTTATGTTATGAGATTAATTCTAGAAGTAAGACAGTGGGATGAAAAGTAAGTAACTTCGTTTTATTCTATGAGGTAGTTACTACCTCAAACGGGCGGATTTATACAGTAAGCAACCGCAGTGGCGGCCGCTACGGATCGCGAATAATCTGGTAATCATCGGACCGAGGCCCTGCGCGCACGCTCCACCCTAAAGCGACCACCACCGTCCAGCCCTTGCCACGGATGGTGGTGCCTTCGATGCGAATCGGTCCAGCCAGCACTCGCTTGCCGTCCTCGCGGATCAGCACGCCCTTTGTTGCCTCCAACGTGCCCCACTCACCTTTAGTACTATACGGCAAGACGAACACCGTCCCTACGCCTGGAATGGGCGTGGCGCCGACCGCGTTAAACGTGGTGCCACCGCCTGACGGAACCACTAGCACAGGACCATCCACAAAGCGGTTCCGCAGTTCGAGCAGGCGGGCTCGTCGCTGCTCCTCGCGCGCCTGTTCCGCCGAGCGGATTTCCACGCCACCGTACCGCGCCGAGGCCTCGACTACATCCGCCGTTGGCCTGATCTCCAGAGCTTCCATCAGCATCCGCCCCAGATCAGTGTCGCTATGCACGCTGCGTCTCCAATCCACTGACGCATCATCGAGAAGAACCCCGTACGCCGTACCGGTGGCGTAAGCTTGTTGCAGAAACGTCTCATGCCCTTCTGCCGCGGCCAAATGCTCAATGGTGCTGGCGACAGCGTCAGCGTGTGAGTCGGCCGTGGTGACAATGCCGGTGTATTGGGCCAAGCCTTCCCGGATTTCTTCGACGCGCTCGTTCTCGGCGGCATCGGCAAACTGCGAACGTCGCTTGAGTCGGAAAGCGGCTGCATCGCCCAGCGTGCGCTTACGGTCTTCCCCCGACTGAGCGAGCGCCCGCGACAGGGCGCGCCACTCGAGCTGAAGCCAGATTCGTCCTTCGAACGTATCCAGATGCGCGTTCTGTCCCGAAAGGGTCATTAGCCCCAGGTCCGGTTGAATGCGGTGAAACAACTCGTGCAACAGGAACTCGCGCCGGGCGCGTGGAGTCGGCAGGGTCGTCGTGAAGTCCCACATGTAGGCGACCCAACGCGAGCCACCCCACTCGATGGGTGCATTAGTGGAGCCAAGAACGCGAGGCCAATCGTCTGCCGGACGCGGTTGATTGGTCGCCAGGGTTCGCGTCCGGGCGTCTGCGAACACCATGGGTCCACATAAAGAGATGCCCCATAGTCGTCCGCCGTCGCGTTGACAGAGGGTGGCGGCTTCCCTGAAATAAGTTTCAGCCTGTTGCGGATCAACTTGGGCAGTTGCGGGATTGACTAGGTACAGCAACAAGGATACCATGCCGAACCAGGACGCCCAGGTGATGATGTATTTGCCCATATTGAGTTAAGTACCTCAATTAATCTTAACAATGCGATTCGAATAATTGACAAGAAATAACTTGTTGTATAAGTGGGCAATATGTTAAGCTGACCGACAAACAAAGCTGTTTAGCCCACTCGCCTACCCGTTCTCGTCAACTACCCTTCCTGTCTTCTTTAGCGGGCAAAGGTAAAGTTTCTTGGCACGCCATCATACAGACCATAACTAAAGGCAACGTTGTGCTTTTACCTCTGGCCATCGATACCTATTCTAACCAGTACTTGCTCGTCCCTCGGCCGAACGCCGGGCTACGCTCACGTTTGGGGCCTTACTTCCCGATTGTTCTCACAACAACGGCGTCGACGCGGCCCGTTAGCGACAGCTTCCCATTTGGACTAAGCTTGCCAGCCCTCCGAGGCAACGAGAATGCACGTTGATTGGCCTTAAGTGGCTTTTGTTTACTACATTAGCTCTCAGTTTGCTCCTGAGTCCGGATAATGCCTCAACTTATATTGAATGTTCTGCCCGCCTGCTGGCTTAGCCCTGGCTATCCCCGTCTCGATTTGAAGACCCTTTCCACGGCCACCTTGTTAGTTTGCCTGTTGGCAGCTCCAGCCCTCGCCCAGACTCCAAAAATCGACTCGCTCAACCGCTTGCTCGCCAAGGCCACCACGGACACGGCCCGGGTAAACCGTAGCCTTGACATTGCCAGCGAACTGTTTGCCATCAATTACGACTCGTGCCTTACGCTTGCTCTGCGGACACAGGCCGTTGCCCGGCGAATCGCCTATCCAATTGGCGAAGCCAAAGCGCTCATGCAGGTGGGTAGGGCCTATACATTTAAGGGGAATTTTGCCCAGGCCCGCCAGGCCCTGAGCCGGGCGGAAGCGATCTTCTCAGCCCAGAACGAGACGGGACGACTCGGTCGCGTATACTTGAACTACGGCGTGTTATACCTCAAGCAGAACCAGCCCGACAGCGCTGCTCTCTTTTTCAGAAAAGCCATTCCCCTCGCCCAACGCAGCAAGGACAGCGAACTGCTGCAGGGGCTGTATATAAACCTGTCAACCGTCTACAAAAATCTAACGAATTATCCCCAGTCGCTGGCTTATCTTCAGAAAGCCCTGCAAATGGCACAGCAACGCCAGGACCTTAAAAATCAGGCGGGGATCTATCTAAACATTGGGGGAGTCCTGTTAGAGACCGGCGACACGGTGCGATCCGAGCGCAACACGTTCAGCGCCCTGCGTTTTGCTGAACAGGCCGGTAACCCCTACATCGAAATGCTCGCCAGTAACAATCTGGCCAGGGTCTATGAGACAATGAAGCAGTACACCCGGGCGTACCAATATTACCTGCGGTCAGCGAGCATAGCCAAGCAGACCGGCGCAACCGGTCCCTACGCCACATACCTAATGTCGGCCGCGTGGATGTTGTCCCAACAGAAACAATATGGCCCGGCCGAAGCCCTCAACCGACGGGCGATGGCCATCGCCGACTCGCTTCAGCAGCCGTATATCATTTATGATGTGTATACAACAATGGGGTCCATCTTTACCGAGCAGGGAAAGTACGCCCTTGCTCTGCCCTACTTCGAGCGGGCCTTCCGTAGCTTAGGCAGAATCAAGCTATACGACCGCAAGCTTGCCATTGTGTATGCTAATCTAGCGCTGTGCTACGAAAAGACGGGACAATATCAAAAAGCCCTGAGCGCTTTCCGGCGTTCGACCACCCTCAACGACTCGCTTCGCAATCAGGAAAACGTCCGTAAAGTTACCGAGCAGACCCTGACGTTTGAGTTTGCCAAAACACAGGCCGTTGCCAGGGCCAGGGAGCAGGCGGCTGAATCAGCGTCGCGCGTTCGGCAGTGGGCGTTGGGGGGAGGGTTGGTTGTAGCCCTGCTGCTGATGGCCATGGCTTATATCGGTTACCGTTCCAAGCAACGGGCCAACATCCGGCTACAGGCGCAAAAAGAGCAGATCGAACAGGCGCTGACGCAGCTTAAGACCACCCAGACTCAGCTCATCCAAAAAGAGAAGATGGCCTCGTTAGGGGAGTTAACGGCGGGCATCGCCCACGAGATTCAGAACCCCTTAAACTTTGTCAATAACTTCTCGGAGGTGAGTACCGAACTAGTCGATGAGTTGAGAGAGGAAGCCCTGGCCGCACGAACCGATGACGTACTAACCATCGCTGAGGATTTAAGTCAAAATCTTCGGAAAATCCACCACCACGGTGGACGAGCCTCGGCCATCGTGCGGGGTATGCTGGAACACTCCCGCAGTGGAACGGGTGAGAAACACTCCACCGACCTCAACGCCTTAGCGGATGAATATCTCAAGATTGCCTTTCACGGTCAACGGATTAAAGAAAAGGATTTCAACGCTAAATTGGTCACCGACTTTTCCTCCGGCCTGGACAAGGTAAACGTTATGCCCCAGGAGTTAGGCCGGGTGCTCTTGAATCTGTACAACAATGCCTTCTACGCGGTCAAGGAGCGCCAGAAGCAGGGTGAGTCCGATTACCAGCCCACTGTCACAGTCACTACCTCAATGACAAAAACAAGAGTTGAGATCCG
This sequence comes from Spirosoma areae, assembly GCF_054781775.1. Classification (NCBI taxonomy): domain Bacteria; kingdom Pseudomonadati; phylum Bacteroidota; class Cytophagia; order Cytophagales; family Cytophagaceae; genus Spirosoma; species Spirosoma areae. The sequence continues at coordinate 113,718 of NZ_BAAGTT010000046.1, forward strand.
GGTCAGTGATAACGGTACGGGGATGTCAAAGTCAGTGCAGCAGAAAATCTTCCAGCCCTTCTTTACCACCAAGCCCACCGGCGAAGGGACGGGCTTAGGCCTCTCACTGGCTTATGACATTATTACCAAAGGCCACGGCGGTACACTAACGGTGGAGAGTCGCCAGGACGAGGAAACCGAGTTTGTTATCACTCTACCCACCACCTGATTATGAAACTACTGTACGCTACCCTCTTACTGTTGGGTTTTTCGTTGCCAGTAGTCCTCGGTCAGAATACCCGAATCGACAGCCTCAAGCACCTGCTGGCCCACATCCACCAGGATACCAGCCGCGTGTTGCTGCTGTCTGAGCTGGGGTATGCCTACACATTCATTTCGTCTGACTCCAGCATGATGCTGGCTCAACAAGCCCTCACGTTGGCACAGAGAATTCATTTCGTTAAAGGCGAAGGTCAAGCGTTGGGCGCACTCGGCTTAGCATTGCGGGAGCGAGGTGAGTTACCCCAAGCCTTAGATTATGCCTTTAAGGCCCTTGAAATTGCCAGAGCCACTAAGTATCGGAAAGATGAGGCCAGGATACTGGGAAACCTGGGGGGCATTTATGCAAATCTGGGCGAAGGCCGAAAAGCACTCAACTACTACAAACAGTCCAAAAACATTTACGAATCCATCTCGGATCAACAAGGAATCGCCAATGCCTGGTATTACATAGCCATCCATTACATGGGCCTGAAGCTACTTGATTCGTCAAGATTTGCCAATCAGCAAGCGTACCAGTTAGCCATGCAATTACCCCATTCCCCAATTATGAGTCGGGTATTTAAGAATTTTGGAGAATTTGAGGAAGTGGAGGGAAACAGTCTCAAGGCCATGCACTATTATCGGGAAGCCCTACGAATAACCTACCTGGATACTGATTTGCGCAGCCGAACTTCCATTCAAGTGACGATGGCTGATTTGTTCAATAAAACCCTTCAACCCGACTCCAGCCTGCATTACGCGCATCTAGCCCTGATGAGTAGTCGGCAGGCCAATAACTCATCTATACTAAATGTAAGTGATGTACTGGTGAGACTTTATAAGGCAAGGAATAACTTCGATAGTGCCTTTAAGTATCAGGAAATAGTTAGAGCCACAAGTGACAGTATATTTAGTCGGAAAAAAATTCAGCAACTTCAACGCTTCACTCTTGCTCAACAACAACGCCAACAAGCAGTAATTGACGACCAGAAAGAGTACCAAAATCGAATTCAGTTTTACACCTTGCTGGCCGGTTTAGGGGGCCTGTTGCTGCTGGCCTATGTGCTGTGGCGTAACAATCAGCAAAAGCAGAAAGCGAATGTAGTGCTGGAAAAAACGCTCACTGAACTCAAAGATACTCAAGTTCAACTCGTCCAACGGGAAAAAATGGCTTCGCTGGGCGAATTGACGGCGGGTATTGCCCACGAGATTCAGAACCCATTGAACTTCGTCAATAACTTTTCAGAGGTCTCCACCGAGTTAGTCACCGAACTCGAAGAGGAACAGCAAAAGCCCAATCGGGATGCCGACCTGGAAGCTGACCTGCTGGGCGACTTAAAACAGAACCTGCAGAAAATCACCCTCCACGGTGGCCGGGCCTCAGCCATTGTAAAAGGTATGTTAGAGCATTCCCGCAGCGCCACCGGTGAGCGACTGCTTACTGACCTCAATGTGCTCTGTGACGAATACCTACGTCTTGCCTACCATGGCTTCAGGGCTAAAGACAAGGACTTCAATGCCGAGCTTAAGACCGACTTTTACCCCCATCTGGGTTCTATTGAGGTGGTGCCCCAGGAGATGGGAAGGGTGCTCTTGAACCTATACAATAATGCCTTTTATGCGGTTCAGCAAAAGCGTAAAACAGCTTCTCCTGACTATCAGCCTACCGTAACTATTAACACCGCCCGGGTCGACGGGCATGTCCAAATCCGGGTAGGCGATAACGGGACGGGTATCCCTGAATCGGTCAAAGCCAAGATCTTTCAGCCCTTCTTTACCACTAAACCTACGGGCGAAGGGACGGGCTTAGGCTTGTCGCTCAGCTATGATATCATTACCAAAGGACACGGCGGGTCTTTGCTTGTGCAGAGTCAGGAAGGCGAAGGCACCGAGTTTACCATCCTCTTGCCAGCGGCCGGAGCGGTTGGTGGGTAGTCAATCGACATGAACCCACGACATATCGATTCAAGACGGCTTGAATCAAGATGAACTCTCGTCGAGAGCATAACCGCACAGGTTCGGCTTTTGTCACCAAAAAGCCGGACTTTTCTGGTTTAACCTACGGCAGTACGTAGTTTTTCCGGCCGAACGAGGGCCTGACCAGCATCGGTTACTTTTGCCCTGCACCAACCAGGAGGAATACACCTCAACTCCGTTTATGACCCCAGAGCAACCTGCCCACACCTCAACCAAATGCCACCCCTGCCGGGCCAAAGGCCTGAAGCGGATCGAATTCTACGTAACGCCAGACCGGAAAGATCGCATCATCCAGTATTGTCAGCAACGAGGTTTTACGGCCGCTGGCCTGATGGACTCGCTACTGCGGAAAGAGCACCTGTAGCTAATAGTTTCGTATCTTTAACCTACCGGCTTGGCTTCGCGTACCGGCCTTTAGAGCAAGCTGAAGACTTTTTTGATATCAACCCCTTTGCGCGCGTAAATTGAACCAATCCACATCTTAGGGTCGCTTTGCTGTTTCGTACAAAATCCGTCACTTGAAACCGTCAACCTATCTAAAATACAACCCTGAACTCGTAGACGACGTTGAGCAGCTCCCATGAAACGCGAAATTTGCTACCTCAACACAGATCTCATCCTTTTGGCTCCGTATGACCTGGCTCCGCTTGCCGAGGCTTTGATGAGTCATGGAGTGCTCGTCTCGCTTTACGTCGGACCGGGGCAGAACGGCTTGTGGTCGGCGACGTTCGAGACAACTGGATCATGCTCAGAGCCCGACCTGAACATTGGTGTGATGCTCATGGCTATTGATGCGTTGGACGAGCCATCCCGTAAGCTGTGGGCGGCATGCACCAGTCGCGAATTCGATATCGGATATGAGTGCGGAGATGAGCCCAGGGTGTTCAGTCAGCATCTTTCGACAGCTATACTCGCCAGGATTGCCGCCGTTGGTGCGCGTGTTGTGATTACGCTCTATGCGGCAGAGCCGCATCCGGGAAGTAAACTTGACGGGAAATAGGTCATTAGGGGTCGCTTTGCCGTTGCGACCGTCCGCGGCTGCGGTACGACACGGCAAAGCGACCCTATGCGTCAAAGCTTGGCTATCTCATCGCCCAATTTTTTACCCATGTCAACAGAGATATCCTGGGTAAACTGATAGTGGATACCGGCGTATACCCGGGAAACAGCAGCCTCCGTCAGCAAGGCCGAAAGAGTAGTAAACTGGCGAGCAGGTAAACCCTTCCAGGCATAGGCATCATCCCTGACCGGAATATCACCGAACTCTCGAATTAATACCTGAACAATGGGACCATAGTTGCTGATCAGCCCGGAGGGGTACTCCGGATAGGCCGGATTGATTAGATAAGCCAGCCAGTTAGCATCAATGTGGCGCCGGATATAGGTAACCGGTCGAAGCAGGTTATACTGAAATTTCGCTCGGAAGGTATTGATCGGCCCGTCCTTTAGGCCGATTCCTGTTTTGGCGTACACGGCTACTGCCCTCCCAAGCCCAGCTTTCTGACTTTCCAAAACGCTGGTTACAATCGAGAGAATATGGTAGGGGGCTGGCACGCCGGTTCCGGCACCACCCGCATCGGCCCACCAGTTCGCAATGGCTTTTTGCTCCGCTGTCAAGCTGACGCCGATGTCGTAAACGTTTTTGACCTCTTTATAGAATTGAGAAGACGGGTCTTCCGAATAGGGGAACGGTAACGGGGGGGCAGTGGCTGTTAGGCTGTAGGCCAGGAAAGGCCTTGAGTGCTGTAAATTGGCGCCAACCGCAGCCGCCAGGTTAGGCGGTGTAGGCACCCAGGCAAACGGAAGGTTCAGCGGGGTATAGCCTGTACTGGCTAGGGTGAAGTTATCGGTAGTGGACCAGGTGTAGATCGCTGTAGCAATAGAACGGCCAAAGGCTTGCGAGCGTTGCAGCACCTCGTCGGGCGTCGTTAACCGCAACCGGTTATAAGTAGCGGTCTCCATCGAATCGATGCTGGCTTGATTCACGGGGGTCAAACTGCCCAAAAATAGTTTGAACATACTGGCCAGGGCCGCATTGGCCGACGCACTCCATAGATACTCTTTAGACCCCTCTGATTGAGGCATATCGGGCATTTGGTACAGTTTTTTCGATAAACTGGATGCGTCTTTGATACCCGGCTGGACGGATTCGTAGAGGCCCACGCCAATGTAAGCAAAGGCTCTGTGTTGGGTTAATAAGACCGGTTGAGGGTTTTCACGCAGTTGAAGCCGGGTCATGAATTTGTACCATTGGTAGACAACATCAGCACTCTCCTCGGCGGGCGCCGATGGCCTATGATCAAGTACCTGACAACGGGACAACACACCCAGTACCAGGACTACAACCCCCAGTTTAGCACCAAAGCGGTGCTTGATCATCAGAAGTTTCATACTAGTTAGCGTTAAAAGTGGAAGAATGTCAGTCGGTATGAAGCCAGGCTTCAGTAGACAAAAGCTACCGCAAGAACTCATACCGTTACGAATGTTTTTATTATCCGGTAGTTTTGTGATCGTTAATTACCTGATTTTGGCCTCGTTAGAGCCGGGGCGCATACCTAAAGAACGGAATGATTTCATGGCATCTGGTAAATCCTAACCCCGCTATAAGAGGAAAAACGTTTTATAATCTATATTATGGTTACCTAAAGCCTCGATTCAACCGCAACGGCGGACCGTAAAATATAACCCAAGTGACGGATTTTGTACGAAACAGCAAAGCGACCCCATGTAGCCAGTAGGACCGGGTTTTATGTTGGGTCAGATTTGAAATCGCACCCTTACCCCCTATCTTGGGTAGTTTTCCGAAAAGGAGATAATTCGTCATTTAATTGCCATTACCAAAGCGGGCCGCCATAAAAAGGTAAACCCTCAGTTTAGGGCCGGCCTGATTAACCCCTGGCTAACGAGGTAAAACTTTTTGATAGAAATTATAGTAAGTCTAAACGAACCAGCCAGTTCGTTCTTGGTTTACGGGAGCAGCAACCGCCTCCGCAAGCTGTTTACCAACGTGAAGCAGCCATAGCCCTTTCTGTAGCACATACCTACCAGTCATGAAAGTAGCCGTATTATACCAAGCCGGAGGTCCTGAGAGCTTTGTTCTAGAGGAACGCTCCCTGCCCACGCCAACTAGTGAATGGGTACTGATAAAAGTGAAAGCGTTTGGCCTGAACCGCTCGGAACTGATGACGCGCAAAGGCTACTCGCCTGGCGTTCAGTTTCCTCGTGTGCTCGGTATTGAGTGCGTCGGCGAAGTAGAAAATGACCCCTCTGGCCAATATGATAAAGGTCAACAGATAATGTCCTTGATGGGTGGTATGGGCCGGGATTTCGACGGTAGCTATGCCGAGTATACGCTGTTACCCAAGAGCCTGCTCCATCCGTTTGAGAGCATGCTTCCATGGGAAACGTTGGGAGCTATCCCCGAAATGTTTCAAACGGTCTATGGCTCGCTGTATCCAGCCTTAGGTATTCAGCCAGGAGAAACGCTGTTGATCAGGGGAGGTACTTCATCGGTGGGTATGCTAGCGGCACAACTCGCTAACCAGGCGGGCCTGACGATACTAGCTACCACTCGAAATCCCCAAAAAGAAAAAGCAATGCTGGAAAATGGTGCCACGCATGTGCTGATCGATTCGGGCCAGGTAACCGAATCTGTCCGGGCTATTTTTCCGCAGGGTATCGATAAGGTGTTGGAACTGGTCGGCACGGCCACGCTGCACGACTCCTTAGGTTGTCTTAAACCCGGCGGCACCGCTTGCATGAGCGGTATGCTGGCTGAAAGCTGGACAATTCCTGATTTCGCTCCCATGGAGTTTATACCCGCTACAGTTCGACTGACAACCTATGACAGCGGTCAGATTACCAGTCCGACCATCGTGTTTCAGGACTTTATCCGTCAAGTCGAAGTAGGTCAGGTGAAACTCCCCGTTAGCCGAACCTTTACGCTAGAGCAGATCGTAGAGGCTCACCAATTTATGGAGAGTAATTTGGCTACTGGTAAGCTTGTCGTAGTACCCTAATGGAATCTAAATCTGTTAACCCGCCTACATTTCAATACATGAACCGGATCTTGGACTTGCTACATTTGACTGGAGGATTTTTGAGCAGATTTAACGGCAGGCCGCTTCAGCGGACCACTTAAATTTGACTCTTATGAAAAAACCGCAACGGCGGACCGTGTGTGTTTGATGAGGCATTCAAGAAGATGGCGGTCGAGTTATCTTACCTAAAAGGCTCAGTTCGACAAGCCGCCGATGAACTGGGTATTGATGCCAGCCGAATTAGCCAGTGGCGACAACGAAAGAAAAAGCCCGAACAGCCCACTAAGTCACCAACTGAATTGACTGACGAGCAAAAACAGATCAAGCGCTTACAAAAGGAACCGCTCCGGCGGCCCGGTCAAGGAAGCGCAGTTGGAACGGGATATCCCCCGGCGGTCAGCATCTTTTCCAAGAGCGACGGGAACTATTCCGATTTATAGAAGGGCATACCACCCTATTTCCAGTTGAAAAGATGTGTAAAGTGTTGAAGGTAAGCGTAAGCGACTACTATTATTGGCGAAAACATCCGGTTAGCTCCCGCCAAACCAAAGAAGCCGAACTACTAAGTCGTATCCAGACCATTCACAAGAACAGTCATGGCCGGTATGGGAGTCCACGAATTGCTGATGAACTCAAGGAGCAGGGAGTGAATGTGTCTCGCAACCGAGTAGCCCGGGTAATGAGTAAAGCAAACATTAAGAGCATAATATCTAAGAAGTATTGGGTACAGACTACCGCACCGGCGGCCCGGCGATTCAGACCATGCTTACCCAGTGGCTAACAACCTATTAGACAGGGATTTTTTCGCAGAAAGATTAGCCCAAAAGTGGGTGTCTGACATTATCGCCCCGGCGGCCCGGTTATATCCGAACGGGTGAAGGCTGGCTGTATCTAACCGGTCCGCCGGTGCGGGCCATTCTGGATTTAGCCGATAGAAAGGTGGTAGCAGGGCCGCCTGTGCGGTTGGTCCTTGAGTGAAACTTTGAAAGCGGTTGACACCAGTGTAGCGGCCTGGCAAATGGCCACTAAAAACCGACTTATTCAGGGCGAACTACGCTTCCACTCAGATCGAGGGATTCAATATGCCTGCACGGAGTTCAGAGATCACTTGAAAGGACGGCCCGTCTTACAAAGCATGAGCCGGAAAGGCAACTGTTGGGATAACGCGGTGGCCGAAAGTTTCTTTAAGACCTTAAAAAGCGAGATGGTTAACCATTCCCATTTTGCCACCAGGCAGCAGGCCAAAGTTGCCACTTTTGAATACATTGAAGGCTGCCGGGCCGCCGGAGCGGTACAACCGTCGACGAAAACATTCAGCGCTTGGCTATTTGACGCCCTGCCAAAGTGAGCTTTACTTTTTTACAAATTCGATGGCTGCTTAAAAAATCCCTCCAGTATACTGTTGCAATTCCAACCTACCGTTAACTCAATTGGCTGAAGCAGAGATAGTAGTCCTATAGCTTAATTGCTCTTTCACGGATAAGTAAGCATAGCAGTCAACAAAGGCATTAAGCGTGGCTGATACATCCGCGGAATGCAGTTCTGCGATATTGCGTAGAATGCTATGTTGGATAAACCGGCCAAAATGTGCGTCTATTTCAGTGTTTCGAGCGACATAGGAAACGCCCCGGTTAGGCAGTTTGGTCTTTCATTTGAGGCCTCGGCTGACAGCCTAACCGCCCCCCAGGGCAGGCGTTGGTTCGTTAGGCTGCTTGGGGGCGACAGGGAAAACGCCCCGGTTGACGGCCTGACAAAAGCGGATTGAATGCGTTGGGATGGCTTCGCGCTCGGCTTAAAAAGTTGTTTAGCCGGTGCGTCACATACAAAACCAAAGTATAAAACTATGAAACCTGTTCTTCTCCTCCTCGTGCTACTGCTCATAGCCGTGTCCGCCCTAGCGCAAACGCCCACGACTACCACCGACTTTCAAAACAAAGTGTGGCACTATTCGCTCAGCGGCTACGAGGTCGATATTACCTTCTCCTCGGACACGACCATTCACTGGCAGGACAAGACAAGAGGGGAGACTGACAAAAGCAAAACGATACGAATCAATGACCACACCTTACTGGTTGGCTGGTACGAGTCCGACAAAACCTTTGTGTCGCTCTACTCCGATTTTACCACCGGCGAAGCGTATTGCCACGTATTTCGGCCTACTGGTGCCGTCCTGCCCATGCGCGGGCGGTTGGTGCTGAAAAAGTAGCCAGTTTTTGCCCTCTTAACGGATGGTGTATTGGTATTTCGCTCCGCGTGGGCAGCTTACGGCGACAATTTAATCACCACCCTTGGCCCCTACGTCACCAACAGCCGATACAGCGTCGCCGTTGGGAAACGAATCCATAACGAATACTTTGCAGACGGTTGAGGAGTTGTGGCAAGTACAAGCCGAATTTAATCAGTCGGTTGATAAGCGGATACAGGAGTTAGGTGGGCGAGACTTATAAAACGACATATTATTACCCACCTTTACTCTCAACCGTTCGCTCAAAAATAAAAGAACATATTAGCGACAGATTAGGACTCTGGGCTTAATCATAAATGGGCTACCTATTAGTAGACCTCCCTTTGTGATTCAATCATAGTTACGGAGAGTCAAAAAAACTATCCCTGATAATCTTGTGCTGGTGAACGAATAAAAAGCTATTTCTGATGGAATTTTTTCGTAGTAACTGTTTCACATTCTTAGTAGTAGTATTAGGCTGGGGTCACAAGCTGGCAGCACAACATGAAAACTTAACGAATGCGATCGTTAGAGAAAAACTACAAAAGCATTAAAAAACTATTCAATTCAATCTTTCACATACCCAGAGCCGTTTTTGCTTAGGAGAACGTCACGGTTCGTAAGTATTCGGCTACCAACAAGCCACAATAGGTACCAATGGCATTGCCCAGCGCGCCGGCCAGAATACCTGGCAAATGAAGATCGGGCCGGTTCAGGCTTTTACTTAGCGCTAGACATGAGGCAGACCCGCCGATGTTAGCTTGGGATGCGATACCCAGCACAGCCCAATCTTGTTTGAGCAACCCACCGATACCGAACTGAAATAACCCATGAATGGGGACGGATATACTCACAAAGGTGAGCATGGTTAGGGCCAATTGACTATCCTTGAACAAAGCGGCCAGATCACAATAAGCCCCAATAACGGCTAAAAACAAGTAAATACAGAAAATACCAACCACCCGCATCCCCCGTAATCGCTGAATAAAAGGTAACTGCGCCAGCAGCAGAGCCAGGCTGGTCAGCACCAGAATTTTGGGAATACCCGGAATGGCCTCAGCCACGAGTTGGGCACCGTATAAGGCCAATACACCTAAGCCAATTAACTGGGCTAAATCCTGGGGATTAACCGCTTCAAGATCGTTGATCTGTGCATTAGCTTCCTGGTCAAAACGACGTGTTTCTTCAGCACTTAGGGGGGTGGACAGTCGGCGCGGGACGTACCGGTTCAGGAAGGGGGGTAAAAGTAACGTGATACCCATCCAGAGCGCCGTAACGATATTGTCAGTAGCAATCGCAGCCGCGTAGACATTTCCCGCTTTGTTGACCCCGTAGTGCAGGGCAATCGCATTGAGATTGCTGCTCCCCCCAGTGTGTGTACCCGTAAACATACCGCCCACAGCATAAAAAAGGGGACCAAACCCGTTTGGCCCACCAACAACCCGCATGGCCACAATAACGCCAACCATTGTACCCACCGCGCCAATTAAAAAGTTGATGATCATGGGCGAACCCGCTCGCTTGAGTCCCTTTAGATTGACGGTCAACAGCAGGTAGAAAATAGAAATGGGAGCCAAATAGGTAAAAATGCCCTCATAGAGCGGAGGGGCATTCATCGAGGCTGGTATCAAACCCAGATTGGCGGTAATGGCGGTGATAATAATGACGAGTAAGGACGTCCCCAGTGCCCTGAAATACGGGCGTTTTGCCAGTTGCTCAGCGATAATAATATTGAGCATCAACAGGGCCAGAATAGCCAGTGGGTCTTCTATAAAGGTCATAAAGTGGGTGGGTTACCAGGCAATATAGTGGATTATGGCCGTAGAGGAGCAACTTATTTTTGCTGGCTTATTGAGAGAATCCAAGAATTCGATAAAAGTAGAATCGGTAGCGTACGGTATAAATTGGGTTCAAGTGGGATTAACCCTATTGCCTCTCTCTTGGTTGACAAGCGTTCAGAAAATCGTCTGATTACAAACCGATTACCCTGAGTTTTCGTCGGTACACCTTGTCTTTACACGTCACGTATAAAATGTCGAAGTGGGGGCCACCAAAACAAAGATTGGACGGATATTCCGTTGGCGTGGGAAGAATTGCATTAACCCGACCGGTCGGATCCAACACCTGAATGCCCATTCGGGTGGCTACGTATACCCGCCCCGACCGGTCACACTTGAGTCCATCAGGCCACGCATTTTCGGCTGTGTCGGGAACGTGAAGCCACCCGTAGCGTTGTTTATTGGCCAGCAGGCCATTGGGGAGAACCTGATAAATCCATAGCCAATGGGAGGCTGACTCGGCCACATACAACTGCTGTTGATCGGGTGTAAGAGCCAGGCCATTGGCAACCTTTAAGCCGGGGGTGAACCCACCACTGTCAACCACCACTTTTTCACCGGATGGTCTGATGAGATAAATTTTACTCGGTTTGTCAAGACCATCCGGCGCGGTGAGGTACAGATTCCCATTTTTGGCTACGATGAGGTCATTTCCCGATAAACTGTCTACGAGTACCGTTTCCTTCTCGGATCCCTCATAGCGGTAGACCTGTTTAGTGCGGCTCGAGACCGTATAGCGTTTCCCATCAGGACCAAAGGCCGTCCCGGATGCCTTTTTAGAGTCTGAATTAATCATCATTGGCTTTCCATCCTGCGCTATCTTAAACGTTTTCCCATTTAATACATCCTGGAAAAATACGTCGCCCGCAGGGTTGGCGGCTATTCCTTCTGTAAATGAATACCCTTCGCCCACCAGTTCCCAACCCTGGTTTGGCATCAGAATATCGGTCAGAAACGGGTTCTTAGTTGGGCCACTCGTGACGGGCTTGGGGTAGTCTTGCCAAAGCCACCGCATGGCTTGGGGAAAAACGGCTGTACCGTGCTGGCCACTGTGTCCGCCCTCTCCCCACACATGCCTGACGTTATAGCCCGCGAAGGTTAACGCCCGCTGCATGGTTTCATTGGCTTTCCACCAATCGCCCACGAAATTATTCAGATCATTCGCTCCATCCTGCAAAAACACGCGGATAAGCTTGGGTTCATACTTGCGAACCAGCGTGGCGTAGCGGTCGCCCCCCCGAAGCCCAACATAGGTGCCAATGGCACTGAAGACCCGGGAAAACGCTTCAGGATGCTCCCAGGCCGCCGTGAAGGCGCACACGGCCCCACTGCTCGATCCGCCAATGGCGCGGTCATTACCACTTTTGGACAGCCGGATCGGGCGACCGTCCGTGGTTTTTTGTTTTTCAACGTCGGGCAGAATCTCTTCCAAAAGGAATCGAGCATACTGGTCGCCCAGGCCATCGTATTCAAAACTTCGGTTTAGCCGATCGTGGGTAGGGTCACCCTCCACTACTTTGACCGTACCCGGCATGATAAAAACACCAATGGTGATCGGCATTTCTTTGCGGTGAATCAAATTGTCGAAAACGGTGGGAGCTTTCCATTGAATACCGTCCTGATTAACGTACACGCAGGCGGGTCTGTCGGGACGGTACTGAGCGGGCACGTAGATCCAATAGTCCCGCCGGGTTCCGGGGAATCGTTTAGAGTCCTGAAACGTACGTTTCAGAATCTCCCCTTTGGGAACACCGACCTGTTCGGTAGAAGCCGAGTCCAGGGGATACGACTCGGTAGCCGGTGGTTGGGCGACTGCGGGAAATTGCCCTTGAAGAAGGACGAACAGGAGTAGTTTCTTCATGGTATTACTTCGCTTTTATCGAAACAGGAATCACCAGCGTGGCTTCTTAGGTCGCACGCTGATCACGGTAATAGAACCGTCTTACCTAACCTAGCCGACTCTCGGGCGGCTGTCAGAATTTCAACCACGGTAACATTGACAGGAAGCCCGTATAAATCGTTTTTATCTAATTTCATCCGTCCGCTGACCACCTCCGCCAACACAGAAAACGGATCCGTAAAGGGGGCTGGCCTGGGGTCAATCTTAATGGTTTCTTCGGGCGATTTCTTGTCAAGCCGTTGCCGAATGGTAGTTGGATTCACGGCAATGGCATAGCCTTTATTGCCATAGACTTCCATGTCTTTGCGGGCGAAAGACCAGTTCCATGACCCCTGGATGATGCATTGCGCCTGGGGATATTGCAATACAATCGTCGCTTCGTCGTCAACCTGGGGATAAATAGCGGGTTTGTTCTGGTGAATGATGGCGGTAACTGACAAGGGACGCTTTCCTTTCAAAAGCCAGGTCATCAGGTTCGCCCCGTAGCACCCGAAATCAGTCAACGCCCCGGCTCCATTTTTTACTGGATCGGTTAGAATGGCAAAAAACTCGTTGCTGACCCCGATTTCCCTGGGTCCTTCGTGTCCATCATTGACCATTACTTTGCGAATATCACCGAGTTTGCCCTGCTCAACCAATGTGTTGACGTGTTGGTTACTGGCGTACCAGGACGTTTCAAAGTTGGTTAATACGTGAATGCCGTACTGCTGAGCCAACGTCTGCATTTCCTTCGCGTCGGCGAATGTGGTAGCCAAGGGTTTTTCCACCATCACATGGATCTTTTTGGGCGCACAGGCTCTTGCAACCATGATGTGTTCGCTGATGGCACCAAAAGCCGAAACCGCTTCGGGTTTCACCTCAACCAGCATTTTGTTCAGATCGGTGAAAAACAATGCTTTGTCGAGTTTATAGTTATCGATAAAGCGAGCCACCAATTCGGGATTGGTCTCATAAATCCCCACCAGTTCAACATCTTTCTTGTCAGGACGATTAAAAATCCAGCCAACGTGACCGTGGCTTAATCCGGCCAGGGCTACCCGAACGGGTTTTTGGGCCGCACTTTGTAGGTAAATCAAACTGAGGACCACTAAAAATACGGCTTTCATACAGTAGGAGCTGAAGGGTTTGACAGTGAACGTATTAAAAAGTTTGAGAACAGAGTAGGTGAACCATGCGGGTAAAAGGTAAACGGGCGTTGGCCAGTAGTAGCAAAATCGGGAATTTAAAGGAGAACAACTCTGCTGAAAATGCGGTCATCCAAATCCATGAGAGCCATCGGGGATGTAGTTGGTTAGCGACCGGAAAAGACAACACCGCTCAGGTATATACCCATAACCTGACTGCCGGGAAGACTGTATCGTTAAAAATTAAGACGCCGTGACTGGCCAGGTACACCGCTATCGCTATTGTTCCGGGCAAGTCTTCTAACCGACGCTGGTAAACCTAAGAGTTCACCCCTGGCATGGGACTCAAGCGTTAGTTGTATTGCATGACAGACTAAATTTGACATCCACTCGCTTTACGGGTGGATATTTAATGAGCGTTGCTACGCTCACCCGGATATATGGAACGAAGAGATTTTATGAAGACCACCAGCCTCATGGGGGGGGCTTATGCCCTCGCTGGTCCCGTTGCGCTGGCAAATCCATCCACAACTGGTAAAGGCGTGATTCCGGCGGAACCGTTTTGGCTCGATGGGCCGATGCGGTGGGCGCAGCTTGCCTTTGTGGAACGCGATCCCGGTCATTACGACCCCGATTTCTGGCTCAGCTACTTCAAACGCATCCACGCCGATGGGGCACTACTCAGTGCCGGAGGGGTAGTGGCTTTTTACCCAACCCAGATTCCCCTGCATCACCGGAGCGATTATCTGGGTAATGCCGATACACTGGGGTACCTGGTAGCCGGCTGCAGAAAGCTGGGTATGAAAATCATGCTCCGCACCGACCCCCATGCCGCCCGCCAGAACGTGTACAACGCGCATCCCGACTGGATTGCCGTCACGGTTGACGGACAAAAACGCCGTCACTGGGCAAATCCGGATTTGTGGGTGACCTGCGCCCTGGGACCCTACAATTTCGAGTTTATGACCCAGGTGAACCGCGAAATTATGGCGCGCTATCAGCCCGAAGGCATTTTCTCGAACCGCTGGGCGGGCCACGATATTTGCTACTGCGAACACTGTACGCGTAATTTCAGGGCGGTCTCCGGTTTGGAACTGCCCAGAAAAGCCGACAAACTTGACCTTACGTACCGCCAATACGGGGCGTGGCGGGTGAAGCGGCTGCGGGAGCTGTGGGCCTTGTGGGAGTCGGAGATTCGCAAACAACGGCCTATGTCGCGCTTTATTCCCAACGGTTTCCCCGACAAGGTACTGACGGGTAAAGAGGCCGACCTCTTTTTTGCCGATCAACAGGCCCGACGTGGTCTGATGGCTCCCTGGGCGAACGGTAAAGGGGCTAAAGAACTGCGGGCGACGCTGGGCCTCAAGCCGCTGATCGGTATATTCAGCGTTGGCGTAGAAGAAGAATTTCGCTGGAAGGATTCTGTACAGAGCGATGCCGAAATCCGGATTTGGGTGGCCGAAGGCACCGCCAATGGGATGCGGCCCTGTTTCGTTAAATTCGGGGGCGATATCTACGACAAGCGGTGGATGGAAGCCGTCGCCAACCTCTACGAAGGCTATTACAAAAATGAGAAATACCTGCGCAACACGGCTTCATTGGCCCGCGTCGGCGTCGTCTATTCCGAACAGACTGACCGCACTTACGGTGGTAAACCGTGGCAACAGAAAAGCGGGGATCACCTGGACGGCATCTACCACACGCTGGTGGAAAGCCGCGTTCCGTTCGACATGGTGAACGACCGCCTACTGACGGACGAAGACCTCAAGCGGTTCAAGCTGCTCATCCTGCCCAACATTGCCGCCCTCTCCGACGCTCAGTGCGGGCAACTGCAGGCGTTTGTGGACAACGGCGGCAGTCTAGTGGCCACCTTTGAAACATCACTGTACGACGAGGAAGGGAAGCAACGCCCGGATTTTGGCCTGGCTACGCTGTTCGGGGTGTCGTATGACCAGAACGTGGAAGGCCCTATGCGGAATAGTTACCTGCACTTGCGGCACGATGCCCAAAATAGCCAGACGCAGCTTATTCTGAACGGGCTGAACAATACCCCCCGCATCATCAATGCCATTTATCAAGTCGGGGTAAAGCCAACAGTTGCCTTTCCTATCCCAATTACGCTCATTCCCACCTACCCCGATTTGCCGATGGAGGACGTCTACCCGCGCGTAGCCGAAACCGATACGCGGGAGTTATACCTGCGGCAGGTGGGCAAGGGTCGGGTCGCCTACATTCCCGGCGATCTGGACCGGTCTTTCTGGCAGCTATTGAGCACCGATCACGGCCAACTGCTGAGCAACATTATTCAGTGGGCACTCGACGAAGAACCCCTTGTTGCGGTAACAGGGCCGGGGGTAATCGACGTCAACGTGTGGCGGCAGGCCAATTCCATGACGGTTCACTTAGTAAACCTGACCAATCCGATGATGATGAAGGGACCCTTTCGGGAGTTGATACCGGTAGCCGCACAGGTTACCATTCGGGTGTTAGCTAACTCGAAAGTAACGGGTGTAAAACTGCTCATGAGTGGTCAGGTCCCTACATTTGAGCTGAAGGAGGGCAAGGTAACGGTGGTGGTGCCCCAACTTCTCGACCACGAGATTGTGGCCTTAGATTTGGCGTAATCGAGGGGCTGGTGTGAGGTCATTGTCATTTATAACCTCCTGCCTCTAAATTGGACCACGCTAAAGTGGTGAGTCGGTACATTAAATAGCATTAAAAAGCCACGTCAATTGAATCTGGGCGCGGCTTTTTAGTTCGGTGATTATTTCGGTACTGTAAGTTGGAATGGAAATAAAAATAAGGCTTCTAAGGTGCTAAATGCTTAACAGCTTATGATTGTATGGATTTATACCCATTTATTTTCCATTCAAGGTAGAAACTGAATACGTTATCAGAAAAACATCCACCAAAAGGCTTTCCATTGGTCGGCGTTAATACCCACAAGAAAGAATAGATAAATAGTCAGGTAAGCCGATAGCCCAATCAGGTAAGGTCGGTAAATTTTGTTGTGGAATCGCTCATAAATTAATAAGCCAACTAAGATTATCAAGGCTAAGATTGGCCCTGGGATTCCCAACCGCCCCAGCGCCGGATTCATAAAGGGCAATACGGTCATGGCCATATAGCGGGCATGATAGCTTGTTTTAGGGCGATAATAAATGGCCAGTAAATAAGATGAAACAAAAAAGGTGAGGTCGGCAATACCAATCATCCGCGTATCTAGTGCTCCAGGGGCAACAGGGGTATTCCGAATAAAGGCTAGGCGCATGATCCAACCAGTAGTCAGTACCACTAGTGGCATAACTACATACGAGAGTTTTCCTATGAGACGGTGGAGTTCCAGTTTCTTGCCACGAATCAGGAAGGGTTGCATGATCAAAATACCCATCCATACCAATAGGGTAACCGCGTGAACATGGAGTACAGCAGTGATGCCATCAAAGTGAGGAAAGAGCCCGAAATAGGTTTTATAAAACCCGACAAAGACCATGAGCAACACGGCAATAAAGAGATAACTGCTGGGTCTGTACACTTTTTCCATTACGTAGATGGGGTTGATTTTCAGGGCCTAATGTACGAATAAAGCCATTGACGGTATGGATAGAAAACCGACGTTTTTAGGCTAAGCGCAAATTTTCTCAGGCGAGAGGGGGTATTCCAAAAGTAACGTATTGGGTGTAATGCCAGTAAACTCTTTGAATAGGCACCTATATATTTGGCTTCATCCTCATTTTTTGTTTTATAACCAGCAATATGTTAGCCAATCTACAAAAATTCTAAATTGGCTAACTCCGCCGATGAGACTTTCAAAAAACGCTCCTTTATGATACAGCCAAAAACCCTCGTGGCTGTTGCCCAACTCAACTCCCCTCACCAGATCACCAATCAGGAGTTTGAGGGAAGTAGTTGCTTACTCCCCTACCGTAAAATGCCTGGTCACTCGTGAGACGTGACCAGGCATTTTACGGTAGTCAGACTATTGGTTCGGCTCGGCCAGGTAGACCTCAATAATGCGGGGCGACATAGAAACAATTCGAATCCCACCGTATCGATTCGGATTCTGATTCCAATCCGGATGCAGATTTTGCAGCTTGTAGAGATAGATATCGCCTTGCTGATAGGTAAAATAGTTGTTATAATTAGTCACAGTAAACTGCGCGCTAGTCCAGTAGGTCTCAAAAAGCGATGGCCGCTCTTTGACCATGTATTCGAGTTTGTCGACCGAATAATTCGTTTTATAAAAATAAGTTACGTCCATCTTATCATTGTCGTCTAAGACGTGTTTCAGTTCGCTCCACAGCATGTTGGCCGTTTTCAGTTGTGCGTTGTTATACAGATTGAAATTGGTCTTATCCGTAGTGGAGGCCGAGGTGTTGTTTAAATAATGGAAACTGTTCAGCGCCCCGTTGGCTACGGTAAACACGGTTGGAATCTGGTTGGGGTCGGTGCCCGCCGGATACGTCGGCCAGGTAATTCGCCAGGCTTGACATTTGGTCTCGGCAAACAGGCTGTAGGCTGGAATAAAGGTCTGTTTGGTAATAATTGGCGGTGGCAACGTCTGCCCGCCCGACTTGATGGGACTACCCTGGCTACTCTGCCGAGCGGATGACTGAGGGGTAGGCGTTGTTGCTTGCTGACGGGTAATCGCCTGTTCTTCGCAACTACAAAGCGCAAGTAGGCAAAACGCGAATAGACTAGTTAAGTGTTTCATGATCCTGGTTTGATTTATAAAAGAGAACGCTGATGTCCCGTTTGGGTAGGACAAAGGTGGGGGATGGGCATAGGACAAATCCATACTAACAAAGTTGTATTTTTCTGAAACCCCGTCTTGGTTCTCCTGTGCAGCTGAACCACGTATTTCGGCCGAGTATCTTTTAAGAGGGGAGGGTGAACCATTACGAGATAGGCGGCAAGCAGCCGATCTGACCACAGGCGAACAGTTACAGGCATTCAAAGCAGAGATGGATGAGGTACTCGATAAAGGAGCCGAAAAAAATTTGTGACCGATTCATAATGACTGATACCTAACTGAGTCAACCAGCCCACTTATGCCGGTCATTTAGTCTGTTCCGTCAGGTTGTCCGTAAATGTACAGCCAAAGTCCATTTACGGACACTTAATAATTATTTGCCCAGGTAACTACCTCAGAATTAGTATCTTATTCTTCTGGTACGGCATTTGATGAAAACGCACATAAGGGTTAGGGTAATTCTATATGCCAAACACTGTGCCCCGAACCCATGCTCTATGCTCACGAACTATTTCAAAATCGCTTGGCGGAATTTGATGAAGAAAAAAGCCTTTTCCTTCATCAACATCTCAGGTCTGGCCGTCGGGATGACCTGCTGCCTGCTGATTGCTGCTTTCGTAACCGATGAGCTGAGTTACGACCGCTACCCGACGCAGGCCAGCCAGCTGTATCGGGTGGAACTTCACCTGACTGAAAACGGTGGCCTTTCGGAATTCTCCAATGTCGATGCGGGAGTTGGGCCGGGCATCCAGGCCGCGTTTCCGGAAGTGCTGGCCTCGACCCGCCTGTTAAAGTGGAATGAGGTATTCATGAGCTATCAGGATAAGCAATTCAAAGAACAGGCGATTGCGATGGTCGATGCTAACTTTCTGAATATCTTCTCGATTCCCTTGCTGGAAGGCAATCTGAAAACGGCTTTGAAAGAGCCCGGCTCTATTGTCGTTACGAAAACATTTGCCCAAAAGTATTTTGGCAATAGTTCGGCGCTGGGGAAGGCGCTTCTTTTGGGGAAAGGCCAGGAAGTGCGTAAGGTGACGGGCGTTATCGACAAAGTACCCGACAACACGCACTTCCACTTCGACGCGTTTCTGAGCACGGCCGATTTGGCTATCAAAACACCGACCTGGAGCAATGTTGGCTATTACACGTATCTGGTTCTGAACAAAGGAGTCGATCCGCAAAAGCTGGAAGCCAAGTTTCCCCAGTTGGTTGCCCAGCATGTGGTACCGGAAGTCCAGCACGATATGGGCGTCAGTTTGGCCGAAGCGCAAAAATCGGTCGATACATTCCGGTTTTTCCTGATGCCCCTAACCGACATCCACCTGCATTCAGCCTCTAAATATGAACTGGAAGCTAACGGTGACATCAACTCCGTGTATGTATTCAGCCTCCTGGCAGTCTTTATTCTGCTTTTAGCGATTGTCAATTTCACCAACTTATCAACGGCCGGTGCGGCCAGTCGGTCGAAAGAAATTGGCATTCGGAAAGTAATGGGCTCGGTCAAGACGCAATTGATCCGGCAGTTTCTGACCGAATCGATATTATTGACGTTTCTGGCCCTGCTCCTGGCCGTTCTGGCGACTGGTTTGCTACTGCCTTTGTTCAACACGCTGGCAGGGAAAGCCATTTCGCTTGACGCCCTGCTGTCGGTAAAAAACGCGGCTGTCCTGCTGGTATTTGGTCTTTTCGTCGGGATTCTGGCGGGAGCCTATCCGGCTTTTCTGCTTTCCTTTTCTAAAATTACGGCGGTTGTAAAAGGCGGATCAGCGGTGCAAACCCGCCATCCCAGTAACCTGAGAAGTGGGCTGGTGGTATTCCAGTTTGCCGTTTCGAGCGTTCTGATCGTAGCAACCCTGGTAGCTCACCAGCAACTTGATTTCATGCAAAACAAGAAAATTGGCTTCGATAAAGATCAGGTTCTGGTTATTCAGGACTCGTACATGTTGGGGCAGAATGAAGCCGTTTTCAAACAGCAACTTCAGAAAGATAGCCGCGTGATTCAGGCCAGCCTGTCGGCCAGTATTCCGGTTGGTGTGAGCAATATAGGTGGGACGCAGATTTACGCCCGAAGCGAAAACAGTACTGAGCGCCACGCCGAAATTTCAACCAACATTTACCGCGTCGACGAGGAGTACCTGAAAACCCTGGGCATGACACTGAAGGAAGGACGGGCTTTTTCAAAAGAGTTTTCGACCGATTCTACGGCTACCATTATCAATGAAACGGCGGTTCGTGACTTGGGCTTAGGCAAAACCAGTCCGATTGGCAAAAAAATCGTTCGTTCCGGACAACTCGAATTCACCATTATCGGTGTGGTGAAAGACTTTCATTATGCTTCCACCCGGCAAAAAATAGCGCCCCTTATGATGTTGCTGGGGCGTAATTCCGGGGCCATTATTGTGAAGGTGAAAGCCGCCGACGTAGCGGATGTCATCGCTTCATTCAGGAATCAGTGGGAAGCGTTCAATCCACCTGCCCCGTTTACGTACTCGTTTCTGGACGAGCGGTTTGCGTTCCTTTACCAGGCTGAACAGAGAACAAGTCAATTGTTTGCCGTTTTTGCCCTGATTTCTATCATTATCGCCTGCCTGGGTTTATTTGGCTTAGCCGCCTTTACCGCCCAGCAGCGGACCAAAGAAGTCGGCGTTCGCAAAGTGCTCGGCGCATCGGTGATTAACATTGTCGCGCTCTTATCCAGCGATTTTCTGAAACCCGTTCTGATGGCTATACTCCTGGCTGTACCCATTGCGTGGATGGCCATGAATCGCTGGCTGGAAAGTTTTGCTTATCGAATTAGCATCGAGTGGTGGGTATTTGCCCTGTCCGGTTTACTAGCTATAGGCATCGCCCTGCTAACAGTGAGTTTTCAAAGTATCAAAGCCGCTCTGATGGACCCGGTGAAGAGTTTACGGAGCGAATAAAGAAGCTGAATCGTCTTAATCATATAGGATTAGGTTCATCATAGGTGGTAGTCAAGAAAGTATAGCAGAGGTTCTGTTATACTTTTTCATATTCTACTTTTTATGTTAACCAAAACCAACTGTGTTCTTCTCTTCTTAAGACGACTGACTAATTAATCCAGCAGACAACAGCTTGAAGATTATTTTCAGCAAGTAATCATTAGTTAACTTAATATCGAATAAAACTCGTGGCTGTTGCACAACTCCCTTGCATAAGTAACTTTCCTCCACAAGCACCTACCGTTTACTCAATTGGCTGAACCGGTGGTAGTAGTCTCGCAGCACAGTTACTCTTTTACCGATTAGCAAGCGTCGCCGTCAACCCGTCTGGTTCGGCCTTAACCCATTCCCAACTTTAGCATTTCAGGTTATTAATCAGAACACGAACATGTCAATACTACCCCCACCTAAACGGGCTTATAAAACCCCCAGGATGAAAACGGTGGGTAGTGTGCAGAAGTTAACTCTGAAGAGCGGCTCCAATACCGATAGCTTTGGGGGCACCTTTGGCTAAAGATGCTGAGGGCTGAGAGCCAACACAGTAAGTACGTTCAGCGGTAACTGCTAACCACTTAGGATAAAAAAGTAGGTGCAGATTCAATAAAGAATGTTACTCATGAACGGGTGCTTTTCTAACGCATTAGAATTAAGCGATAGTGAATCTGTATCGTGACAAAACAGCACTATTTAGCTGAAATCAACTACCCCCTACTCATAAAGTAATGAAGAACGCTATAATGACCCTGTTGTGTTTGGCTCCCCTAACGGCCCTACTGGCTCAAGATTTAGACTGGAATGCGTATCCCGACGGCAGCTTCGCTTATGTCTACACCAACATTGGTAACAAGCCCGTTTCGGCAACCGTCCTTGTGACGGGGGCGACCAGCGGCCTGGCAGCCAGCGGTGACCCCTCCGGAATGGCTAATCCGTCCCGCTTACGGCTCGAAGCCGATTTTAAACCCAACGAATGCGTGACCCTGACTATCACCTTTTCTCAACCGGTAGGTAACCTTAATTTCTATTTGGCCGATGTTGATCGGCAAACCGGAGCGCCGGGTAGTGACAGTAATTATCAGGATCAGGTAACGGTAACGGGCAAAAACGGGGCAGCCAACAAAAACCCCACCATTGGAGCCAGTTCCATCGCCAATGCCAACACCGTTTCAGGCAATACCATTACGGGTACAAACCCTGCTACCAACAATCTTAATTCAGTTAATTTTAGTGGCGATCTCACTCAGGTAAGTATTCAATATTGCAGTGGTAGTCAGGTCGCAGGAGACCCTGGTACCCAGCGTATTTTCCTGAGCGGTCTCAACTGGGACGACGCGCCGATGCCCGTGCGTCTGGTCTCCTTTAGCGGTCAGGTAGTAAAGGACCAGGTTGAGCTGGTCTGGGAAACGTCGCTTGAACAAAACAGTGATCGGTTTGAGGTTGAGCGTAGTGCAGATGCACGTTCGTTCGAGCGGATTGGCAGCCTCCGTAGTGAAGGTTTCTCAACCAGCCGTCAGGTGTATACGTTCTGGGATGAAACACCTCAGCGGGGAATAAATTACTACCGTCTGCGGCAGGTTGACCAGGATGCCACCGTTGACTATTCAAAGGTTATTGCCGTTCGGTACGAACCTGGAGCGCTTTACCTAACCGCTTTTGCGCTTACCAACACGGAAGTGCTGGTGCGTACCAATGCTCCGGCACCTGAGTTCGCTGTTTATTCGGTGGGCGGGCAGCAAAAGCTTCGGCAAGTCGAGCAGCACACAGGCACTGAGTTTGTCCTGCACGTGACGCCCTCATCCAGCCCTCAGCTTCAGATTATCCGAATGCAGACGGGTACACGTGTCTTTTCCCGGAAACTCCTGCCAGCGTTCTGACTTATCCTGTAGGGATAGGGATGAAGAATGTATTGCTATTACTGAGGTGTGCCTATTGATTAACAAGGTTAGCTTGTTCCCCATCGCCCCAATTGCTGCGCCCTGGTGCGGGTATAGCAACGCCTTTAGTCCTAATTACAGGAATCGCATCGTAGACACCGCTTGGAATAGGGTGGTTTAGGCATCACCAAACAACTAACTTTTTGTATGAAGCAACTCTGCTTTATAGCCCTTCTGACGGCCCTACCTCTCCTATTGTCAGCCCAATCGACCAACCAGATTGTCATCGGCCAAATCGACAGTCTTCAGTCAAACATCCTCAATGAGAAGCGTAAAGTCTGGGTGCATGTCCCCGATAGCTACCAAAATGGGGTGTATGCCAAACGACGGTATCCGGTGGTTTATCTGCTGGATGGAACCGCTCACTTTTCGTCGGTGGTGGGCATGATTGAACAACTAAGTACCGTCAATGGCAATACGATTTGCCCGGAGATGATCGTGGTGGGCATTCCCAATACCAACCGGCTTCGGGATCTGACACCCACACCGGGGGGCGGAATGATTCCATCAGCTGCCGACAGTACAAGACGCAAGAACTCGGGCGGAGGGGAGAAATTCACCGCCTTCATCGAAGGCGAACTGATTCCCCACATTGATTCCCGGTATCCCACTGAGACTTACAACGTATTCATCGGCCATTCGTTGGGTGGGCTGCTGGTCATCAACACGCTCATTCATCACCCAAACCTGTTCAACGCCTACGTGGCCATCGATCCGAGTATGTGGTGGGCGAATCAAAAGCTGCTCAATACCGCTAAGCAGGTCATAGCCAGCCAGAAGTATGCGGGGAAAGCCCTGTTTGTCGGTATCGCCAATACGATGGAGTCGGCGATGGATACCTTACGGGTACAGGCGGATACGAGTGGCTCTACCAAACACATTCGCTCCATCTTAGCCCTGGATCGGTTACTGAAGGCCAATGGACAAACCGGCTTACGCTACAGGGGGAAATACTACGGCCTGGATGACCATAGCTCGGTGCCACTCATCGCAGAATACGACGCGCTCCATTTCATTTTTGATTCCTACCGATTAAAGCTGACCGACCAGGACTATGAGGAAGACAATACCGGGTTAGCCGATAAACTGACAACCCATTTTACGGCCGCCACCCGGCAGTTGGGCTATCCGGTGAAGCCACCCGAAAGTCTGGTCAATGAACTGGGCTCTTATATGGTATCCCAGCAGAAGTTTAAAAAAGCTGAAAGTCTGTTCAACCTCAATGTGGCGAATTACCCAGCCAGTTTCCATGCTTATGACTCATATGGCGATTACTTTGTGGCCAAAAAAGACACCGTCAGTGCCATCGCCAATTTTCAGAAATCTCTTTCGCTGAAAGAAACGCCCGCAACGCGCAAAAAGCTGACGGCTCTTTTAGGTCGGGCCAGCCCGGATCCAACAACGAAGAAATAATCCTTAAAGTCCAGGCTGGCTCAGTAGGGGTTGCAAGAATCCTACCCAGAGTATTGCGGTCTCGACAATCTGCAAGTTAGCCGCAAGGCTACCACAGACAGTAAACATCCAAAACATAGTCAGGAAATGAACAAAAGTGAAAAAGTAAAAACAAGAACTGTTGTAATTCCTGACGACTTAGAAGCCGTTAAAAAATTATGGTTTGACTATTTAGCTTGGGGTAACGACAAAATGCAAGAACTCTATGGTGTCCATCCTCATAATCCCAAAGAAGCTGTTGAACAAGACCTCCAACAGATTAGTAAGTTTCAGCCACCTTATGGACAGCTAATCCTTGCTATTTATGAAGGTAAAGTATGTGGACTTGGAAGCCTAAAAAGCATCAACCCCGAAATCGGTGAAATAAAACGGATGTTTGTTGACCCAACTAGTAGACGAATTGGGGCTGGACGAGCTATCCTTGAAGGACTTTTAGCTGAAGCAAAAAAAGTCGGTTATAAAAAAGTTCGGCTTGACAGTCCAAAGTTTATGGAAGCAGCTCACTCTTTATATAGAAGTTTTGGATTTGGTGACATTGAAGCTTATCCGGAAATGGAAATCCCAGCAGAATTTAAAGACTATTTGTTGTTTATGGAAATAGATTTAACCGACGACAATAAATAAATCCAAAATGATAAGCCCATCAGCTAACACGGGTTTTACGTCAGGCGGGCTGACGTGCAAACTTGGAGCTTTGTGCTTTTAGAGCGTGTTGGGGAATTGAAAAAAGCTGATAGTCGTGTCACCTTTGTGGTCGCCAAACCACAAGGAGATGACCGCTCTGGCGGCCCGGCAAACAGTTTACCAAACTGACCGACCATCAGTGGGCCGCAATATCGCCCGTTCTACCCCTTAAACGCAAACTCGATTTATGTAACGTGATAAAAGCCATTTTGTGGTTGCTTCGCACCGGATGTCAATGGCGGAATCTACCCTAACTATGCTGATCTATTTCGATTAGGCCTGTTTTTAATCGATTGGTATAGTTGTTGCGGGAATCACACCATGGACACTAAGCTCATTAAACTGCCCGGTCTAAAGCTGACCCTACCCAGTTCCGATATTCGCTATCTGGCTGGCTATGGCAATTATACCTGGGTTTACCTGGCTAATGGTCGCCGTGGGTTATCGTCCCAGTGTCTATCCCGCTTTGCTTTGTTGTTGCCCGGTTTCATTCGGATTCACAAGCAGTATTTAATTAACCCGGCCCACATGCTGACTCTTCAACGTACCGGCCCCTATTCGGCAGTTGTGTTGATGCGGGACCGGACCACATTCCCTGTATCCAGGCGACGCATCGAGACCGTCCAGGGGGTTCTCCAGTTAAGCCGCCAAAGCGATTAATTCTTTTTTGCCATTTCTTCCACCCCTACTACCGTTTACTCAATTGGCTGAACCAGCGGTAGTAGTCTCACAGATTCTTCGCTCTTTTACGAGTATGTATACGTCGCGATCAGGCGAGGACGGCATTAAGCTGTGCTGATAACCGGGGAACCCAGGTCTGCGATGGTACGTATTATACGTTGAAAGGTGCGAAACCTAAAAGTACGAGGTTTGGGGCTGACTGCCAAATCACTACTATGGCGTCGCAGACAGCACTTTTAGGGTCTGACTATCATAAACTGAGATTGTGAAACTAAACTTATTTCCTGTTTAGAAGCAAATAGACCATACCATAAGTGATAAAACACTAAACGGTAATCACCCATGTTTTTGCCATTTATACAGACGAGCAAATACCTTTTCTTACTCTTTTTGGTAGTGGTAAATGTCAAGCTGATTTAGTTTGATTATAATGGTTAATAAAGTTGAGTGTACGCGCAAAATGACTATCATCCGTTTTGGCAAAGGACAGCGTTTTACGGGTTAGGTGA
>NZ_BAAGTT010000047.1:0-16828 GCF_054781775.1 Spirosoma areae
GTCCCGCGCAACGGCGGACCGTCCGCGTTACATGTAAATTGTTTTATTTACGTATTTTTGTTTTCTTTCATCAACCCCAATGCTTAACAACATGACTAAACGAGTGGCTTTTCTGTTAACGATAGCCGTAGCTATTGGTTTTATGGCGGCTGGCCCCCGCAAATTTATCGACCCGCAAAACATGGATTTGTCCGTGAAACCGGGCGACAATTTCTACCAGTATGCGAATGGTAACTGGTTGAAACAGAATGCGATTCCGGCTTCCAAAACGTCATGGGGCAGTTTCAATGAATTGCGCGAGAAGAGTTCAGAGGCTATGAAGTCGTTGCTTGAAGAAGCGGCCAAAACCACCACCAAAGGTCGTCTGTATCAGATGGTAGGCGATTATTACATGAGTGGCATGGATAGTATAAGCATTGAAAAACGCGGTTTCGACCCCATTAAACCTGACCTCGCCCGCATCGACAAAGTCAATAACAAAGCCGCTTTCCTGGATGAACTGGCCTATCAGCGGACACAGAGTAACAGCATGTTGTTTGGGTTTTTCGTAGGACAGGACCGCAAAAACGTCTCGAAATACCTGCCGCAGTTCAGTCAGGGAGGCACCACACTCCCCGACCGGGATTATTACCTGAAAAACGATGCCCGCAGTCAGAAAATTCGCGATGCCTACCGCGATAATCTGACCAAACTATTTACGCTGATTGGTGAAGAACCGACGCAGGCGTCGCAGGATGCCGACGTGATTATGCGCGTTGAGACGGCGCTGGCGAAGGCTCAGATGCCCCGCGTCGACCTACGCGACCCGTACAAAACTTACAATAAATTCACGGTCACGGATTTTAACAAGCAAACGCCGGGTATCAACTGGGCTGACCAGTTAACTAAATACGGCGTGAAAGGGCAGGACACGGTGCTGGTGCAAAGCCCGGTGTTTTTTCGTGCGCTCGATAGCCTGGTGACGGCTACCCCCATCGAAGACTGGCGGACGTATATGCGCTGGAATATTCTTAAAGGCTCGGCTCCGTATTTGAGCGATGCTTTTGTGAAACAGAATTTTGCATTCTCAAAAGTACTGACCGGTCAGAAAGAAGAAACGCCCCGCTGGCAGCGGGTTAGTGGGCTGATTGATGGTTCGCTGGGCGATTTGCTGGGACAACTTTATGTACAGAAGTACTTCAAGCCAGAAGCCAGGCAGCGAATGCTCTCGCTGGTCGATAACCTCGAAGCGTCGTATAAAGAACACATCAAAAACCTCGACTGGATGAGCGAGGATACTAAAAAGAAAGCCCTTATTAAACTGCTGGCGTTCAAGCGTAAAATTGGGTACCCCGATAAGTGGAAGAATTATGACGGGGTGGCCATTGCCCGTGATGATTTCTATGGAAACGTGAAGTCGGCCAGCAAGTGGTCGTATAATTACATGATCAATCGCCTGGGAAAACCTGTCGACCGGACGGAGTGGGGCATGACACCGCCAACCGTCAATGCCTATTACAATTCGGTTAATAATGAAATCGCTTTTCCGGCGGCTATTCTCCAATTTCCGTTCTACGACTTTGAGGCCGATGATGCCATTAATTATGGCGGAATCGGAGCGGTAATTGGGCACGAGATGACGCATGGATTCGATGACTCTGGCCGGCAGTTCGATGCCGATGGAACCCTGCGCGACTGGTGGACCAAAGCAGACGCCGAGAACTTCAAAAAACGCGCCGATCAGGTAAAAGAACAGTTTTTTGGCTTCAAGGTGCTGGACTCGATTAAAGTAAACGGGCAGTTGACGCTCGGCGAAAACTTAGCCGACCTTGGCGGGTTAGCCATTGCTTACGATGCGTTCAAAAAAACGACACAAGGCCGGGCCACGCTTGGCAAAGCGAACGGCAAGAAAAATATGATTGACGGATTCACGCCCGACCAGCGATTCTTCTTATCGTGGGCACAGGTCTGGCGAATTAATGTTTTGCCCGAAACGCAGGCCCAGTTGATTATGACCGACCCGCACGCACCGGGTCTTTACCGGTGCAATGGTCCCCTGTCGAACATCAACGCGTGGTATCAGGCGTTCAACGTTCAGCCCGGCGATAAAATGTACAAAAAGCCCGAGGACAGAATTAAGGTTTGGTGATAAATTTGTTTTAGCCGCTCCGGCGGCCTGGCTAAAACTACAAACCGTTTTCCTATGCTTACCTCACGACTATTTATTGCCTTAATATGTATCGGCTTATCCTGCCAAACCAAATCCAACCAGGAAACCGACACAAAAACAGCCGTTGCAACCGAAGATAGTGCAGCAATGCTGGCGAAACGGCCGGCTGCCGGAGCACCCCGGTCGGCCGCAGACCGCTTGGTGAGAGCGCTTTATTTTGAGCATAATAAGAAAGAAAACCCGTTTCGGGAGACAAAAGACCGCATGTTGGTAGACCAGTTTTTTGCCAAACCCACCGCCGACCTTATTTGGAGGGATGCCCAAAAACCATCGGGCAACGTGAACCGGACAAAAATAAACCTCCTTTTCAACGCGCCTGATGCGGTTATCAAAAAAACGTGGGTTGAGCCAGCCTCCATAGGTGGCTCACGGGCAATCGTTTACGTGACGTTTGAGAACAGCGGTAAAGCCGAAGAAGTCAAAATTGATATGCAGCAGGTAGCTGGCCGGTGGCGTATCATAGAAATGCTTTACCCCGGCGGAAAGCAACTAACCCAATTGCTCCAGTAGGCCTTCCGGGCAAAATTATTTTTAAAGCATCTGTTGACAACACCGCAAAAACATGTAATTTTGCAACTCCAAAACCGAAACCGGGATTGGAAACGTTCGTTGATAGTGTTTTTGGGGAGTTTCCAGAGTGGCCAAATGGATCAGACTGTAAATCTGCTGGCGTACGCCTTCGGAGGTTCGAATCCTCCACTCCCCACAGAATAGTCATCAGTCAATAGTCAACAATAGTTTATGCTAATGACTGGCTCCTATCGACAAATGACTCTTTTTGCGGAAGTAGCTCAATTGGTAGAGCGATAGCCTTCCAAGCTATAGGTTGCGGGTTCGAGACCCGTCTTCCGCTCAATTAATGAAAAATGTACAATGAAAAATGTATTATGCCCCTTCGGCGCCCCCATTTTACATTGCCCGTTATCCATTAATTAAATAAGCCGTTATAGCTCAGCGGTAGAGCACTTCCTTGGTAAGGAAGAGGTCCGGGGTTCAAGTCCCCGTAACGGCTCAAGACTTCGTTGAGAAGTCTTTTTTTAGGTTTAAGCCCAAATGGCGTCAGACTTTAAACGGAATGATTTCGCTGGGTTTAAGTGAGTTTCAGCGAAATCATCCAATAACAATCAACAGTTCACAATAGCGTTTTAAAAACATGGCAAAAGAGAATTTTGACCGCTCGAAACCGCACGTTAACATCGGTACGATTGGTCACGTTGACCACGGTAAAACGACGCTGACGGCTGCCATTACGAAAGTGCTGGCCGGAAAGGGTCTGGCCGCAATTCGGGATTTCTCCTCGATTGACAACGCTCCGGAAGAAAAAGAGCGTGGCATCACTATCAATACATCGCACGTTGAGTATTCAACGGCTGCCCGTCACTACGCGCACGTTGACTGCCCTGGTCACGCCGACTATGTGAAAAACATGGTAACCGGTGCTGCTCAAATGGACGGCGCTATCCTCGTGGTAGCAGCAACAGATGGCCCAATGCCACAAACGCGTGAGCACATCCTGCTCGCCCGTCAGGTAGGTGTGCCTCAGCTTGTTGTGTTCATGAACAAAGTCGATATGGTCGACGATCCGGAGTTGCTCGAACTCGTTGAGATGGAAATCCGTGAGTTACTAAGTTTCTATCAATTCGATGGCGATAACATCCCGGTTATTCAGGGTTCGGCCCTGGGTGGTCTGAACGGCGATGCCAAATGGGTAAAAACCATTGAAGAACTGATGGATTCGGTCGATAGCTTTATTCCGCTACCTCCTCGTCAGACGGAACTTCCATTCCTGATGCCAGTTGAGGACGTATTTTCGATCACGGGTCGTGGTACAGTAGCAACGGGCCGTATCGAACGCGGTATCATTAACTCGGGCGAACAGGTTGAAATCCTCGGTATGGGTGCTGAAAACCTGAAGTCAGTTGTAACGGGTGTTGAAATGTTCCGGAAAATTCTGGACCGTGGCGAAGCCGGTGACAACGTAGGTTTGCTGCTTCGTGGTATCGAAAAAGCCGATATTCGTCGGGGTATGGTAATCTGCAAGCCAGGTTCGGTAACTCCGCACCTGAAGTTCAAAGCAGAGGTTTATGTCTTGTCGAAAGAAGAAGGTGGTCGTCATACCCCGTTCTTTAACAAGTACCGTCCGCAGTTTTACTTCCGCACCACCGATGTAACGGGCGAAATCATGTTACCAGCTAACGTTGAAATGGTAATGCCGGGTGATAACATCACGATTGAGGTGAGCCTGATCAATAAAATTGCTATGGAAAAAGGTCTCCGGTTCGCTATTCGCGAAGGAGGTCGTACCGTAGGCGCCGGTCAGGTAACGGAAATTCTCGACTAAGCAGTAAGTAACTCAAAACAAGTGCATTTCTTAACGGGAATGCACTTGTTTTTTGATATTATTTCGTACTTTTGCAGTCCGTTTCAGAAAGAGTTTATAGTCGTTAGCCTTTGGTTGATACTAATTTATCAATTATTGACAAAAACTATCGACTAAAGACTGACAACTATCGACCAATATACACGGGTGTAGTTCAAGGGTAGAATAGCGGTCTCCAAAACCGTTGATGGGAGTTCGAATCTCTCCACCCGTGCCAATCCTTATTACAGATGGACAAGTTTATATCGTTTCTGAAAGCCTCCTGGGAGGAAGTTCAGCATAACGTGACCTGGCCTAAATTCAGCGACCTCCAATCCAGTTCAATGCTGGTGCTGATAGCCTCGCTGATTTTCGCGCTCTTGGTCGGGTTAATGGATTTAATCCTTGAGAACGGACTGAACGCATTTTATCAGTCCTTCTAACTGAAGTACATTTACGATATATGAAGCACAATTCCTGTTCGTGCGTCAGCTAAAATCGTAAATCGTACTTCGTAAATCGTAAATCATTACATGAGCGGCATACAGTGGTACGTCATTCGGGCCGTGTCGGGTCAGGAGAAGAAGATCAAATCCTACCTCGACAATGAAATTATCCGGCAGAAGTTGGACGAAATAATTCCGCAGGTGCTAATCCCGGCGGAGAAGGTGTACGAAATGCGTAACGGAAAGAAGCGCGTTCGGGAAAAGTCATTTTTCCCTGGCTACATCCTCATTTCGGCTGATTTGGGTAATAACCGCGCCCTCGACATGATTCTGAATATGCCCGGTGTGTTGGGGTTCTTAGGGAACTCACAGGTTGGAACAACCTCTAAAGTTCCGGTTCCGCTCCGTCAGGCCGAGGTAAATCGAATTCTGGGTAAAGTGGCCGAAGAAACGCAGGAAGTTGCCGCACCAACCTCCAGTTATATCAAGGGTGAAAATATTAAAGTTGTCGATGGACCGTTTGGCGGTTTTATCGGTACCGTAGAAGAAGTATTCGACGACCGGAAAAAACTGAACGTCGTTGTCAAAATATTTGGCCGGAATACACCGGTAGAACTCAGTTACGCGCAAGTAGAAAAGGAAAACTGATTGTAACGTCAGTTTCCGTGGTCGGACGTTCTATGCTTCCCTCAGAGAATAAACGACCAAAACAAGTTGGTTTATCATCAAGAAATACGGATGGGTTATGTGACTGACCGCCGTAGGACGTACTGGTAAATCGTAACTCAATTACCACAATGGCAAAAGAAGTAGGTGGCTACGTTAAGCTGCAAGTTAAAGGCGGACAAGCCAACCCCTCACCTCCGATTGGTCCGGCATTAGGTTCCAAGGGTTTAAATATCATGGAATTCTGCAAACAGTTCAATGGCCGAACGCAGGATAAAATGGGTACGGTACTGCCGGTTTTGATTACGTATTACAAGGATAAGTCCTTTGATTTCGTCATCAAAACGCCACCCGCACCGATTCTGCTGATGGAAGCAGCTAAGCTGAAAGGTGGCTCTGCTGAACCAAACCGCAAAAAAGTTGGCTCAGTAACGTGGGATCAGGTTCGGACAATCGCAGAAACGAAGATGCCCGATTTGAACGCGTTTACGGTTGAGTCGGCTATGAAGCAGGTGGCCGGAACGGCCCGCAGCATGGGAATTACGGTGACGGGCACTGCGCCCTTCGAGAACTAAACAGACTTGCCGAAGCAAACACAGAAATGGCTAAGTTAACGAAAAAACAAAAGGAAGCCCAGTCGAAGTACGACGCTGCCAAAGAATACTCGCTCCAACAGGCGGCTGAGATTCTGAAGGACATTTCGTACACCAAATTCGACGCTTCCGTGGATATTGACGTCCGGTTAGGCGTTGACCCGCGTAAAGCCGACCAGATGGTACGTGGCGTTGCTACGTTGCCGCATGGTACGGGTAAAACGGTTCGCGTACTGGTGCTTTGCACCCCGGACAAGGAGAACGAAGCGAAAGAAGCGGGTGCTGATTTTGTGGGCCTGGACGAATACATCCAGAAAATCGAACAAGGCTGGACGGACATCGACGTGATTATCACGATGCCGAACGTCATGGCCAAAGTCGGTCGTCTGGGTAAAGTGCTGGGGCCACGCGGTTTGATGCCAAATCCGAAATCGGGTACAGTAACACCCGACGTAGCCAAAGCAGTTCGCGAGGTGAAAGCTGGCAAAATCGACTTTAAAGTTGACAAAACCGGTATTATTCACACCAGTATTGGTAAAGTATCGTTTACGCCGGAAAAGCTGGCTGAAAACGCGCAGGAAATCATCGCTACACTCATGCGTCTGAAGCCTTCATCGGCTAAAGGCACCTACGTGAAAACGATCAACCTGTCGAGCACGATGAGTCCGGGAGTAACGATTGATAAAGGCACAGTAGCCGGAATTTAAGCCATGAAGCGCGAGGACAAAGGAGCAATTATTGAGGAATTAACTGGAAAGTTCCAGTCGATTCCCTTCTTCTACATCACGGAAGCCAATGGCATGACGGTTGCTGAAACCAACAACCTCCGTCGGATGTGTTATGAGCGGGGCATCGAGTACAAAGTGGTGAAAAATACCTTCATCAAAAAAGCACTCGAAACCCTCGATACGGATTATACGCCGTTCAACGATGCGGTGCTGCATGGGCAGTCGGCAGTGATGTTTCACCCCGAAAATGGCAAAGCAGCCGCTAAGCTAATAAAGGAGTTCCGTAAAACGAGCGACAAGCTACAACTCAAAGCAGCGTCTATTGATTACAGTCTGTTTATTGGCGCTGACCAACTCGACACGCTCATCGCCCTGAAGAGCAAGGAAGAGTTGATTGGCGAAATCATCGGTCTGTTGCAATCGCCTGCTAAAAACGTCATCTCGGCGTTGCAGAGTGGTGGAAACAAATTGGCTGGTATCCTCAAAACGCTGTCGGAGCGCGAGGAAGCCTAAGAGATGAATGATTGGGATGTCGGATTTGGGCTTTATTCTTATCCGAACCGCGACGGCGGACCGTTCATAAAATCATACATCCGAAATTTTTAGTCAAGGGCGGGTGCCTGAGACAGTCTAACAATTGTATCACAATCAAATTAAGAAAATACTACAATGGCAGATTTGAAAGCGTTCGCGGAGCAGCTTGTAAGCCTGACAGTTAAGGAAGTCAATGAATTGGCTACTATCCTGAAGGATGAGTATGGTATTGAGCCTGCTGCTGCGGCTCCCGTAATGGTAGCTGGGGGTGGTGCAGGTGCCGATGAGGCTGCTCCGGCTGCCGCTGAAAAGACTTCGTTCGACGTTGTTCTAAAGTCGGCTGGTGCTGCTAAACTGGCTGTCGTGAAATTGGTGAAAGACCTGACCGGTCTGGGCCTGAAAGAAGCCAAGGAATTGGTTGATAACTCGCCAAGACCCGTAAAAGAAGGCGTCTCTAAAGACGAAGCCGAAGCGCTCCGCAAGCAACTTGAAGAAGCTGGTGCTGAAGTAGAAGTTAAGTAAGCAACCACTTTTTGCATATCGCTCCAGGCAGGGGAGGCCAGACCAACGTCTGGTCTTTTCCTGTTTTAGAGCTATTTTTGTCTAAAGTACTTGCAAAAGACAAACTTATTTTTATTGCTCTATGTTCTCTATTTACGCCCCTTGGGTTGGGTGACACCTGGGGTCTAAATACCGCTTTAGTTCGAGTGCCGTGGCAAATCTTCGCAACGCACTCATTGAGAATCGGTTACGCACTAAACGAAGCACAATCTTGGCGACAAACGCGAAAATCAGTACACGCAAAAATTTTGCGACGATTCAGCCTGTGATTGGATACCCAGACTTTCTGGATATTCAAGTTAAATCCTTCAAAGATTTTTTCCAGCTTGACACACCTTCCAACCAACGGTCGGAAGAAGGTCTGTTCAAAGTTTTTCAGGAAAACTTCCCCATTTCCGACTCCCGTGAGAATTTCAAGCTGGAGTTCATCGACTACTCAGTTGACCCACCGAAGTACTCCGTTGATGAGTCTATCGACCGGGGCCTGACGTATTCGGTGCCTCTGAAAGCCAAACTGCGCCTGTCTAACAATGACCCCGACAACGAGGACTTTGAGACGATTGAGCAGGAAGTGTTCCTGGGTAATATTCCGTACATGACCGAGAAAGGCTCGTTCGTCATTAACGGAGCCGAGCGAGTGATTGTTTCACAATTGCACCGTTCGCCGGGCGTGTTCTTCTCCATGAGCAAACACACCAACGGCACCAAACTTTATTCGGCCCGGATTATTCCATTCAAAGGTTCCTGGATTGAATTCTCAACCGACGTTAACAATGTTATGTATGCGTACATCGACCGGAAAAAGAAATTTCCGGTAACGACGTTGCTGCGTGCCATTGGCTTCGGTTCGGATAAAGACATTCTGGACCTGTTCGGTCTGTCGGAAGAGGTACCGGCCACGCCCGCCAACCTGAAAAAAGCCATTGGCCGTCGGTTAGCGGCTCGGGTACTTCGCACATGGACGGAAGATTTCGTGGATGAGGATACAGGCGAAGTTGTGTCCATCAGCCGGAACGAGGTGCTCTTAGAGCGCGACTCGGCCATTTCGGCGGATGATATTGATGTGATTACGGATTCGGGTCAGAAGTCGGTCATCCTGCATAAGGAAGACATGAACATGGCCGATTACAACATCATTTATAATACGCTGCAAAAAGATAGTTCTAACTCGGAAAAAGAGGCTGTGGAGCAAATCTACCGGCAGCTTCGGAACGCCGACGCACCCGACGAACAAACAGCCCGTGAAATTATTCAGAGCCTGTTTTTCTCGGATAAACGCTATGACCTCGGCGACGTAGGCCGTTATCGGATCAACAAAAAACTTCAGCTCGATATATCATCAGAAATGAAGGTACTAACCACGGAAGACATTGTCTGCATCGTGAAATACCTGATTGGATTGATTAACTCAAAGGCCGTTGTCGATGATATTGACCATTTGAGCAACCGTCGTGTTCGCACGGTGGGAGAGCAGTTATACGCTCAGTTCG
Organism: Spirosoma areae; assembly: GCF_054781775.1. Lineage (NCBI taxonomy): Bacteria > Pseudomonadati > Bacteroidota > Cytophagia > Cytophagales > Cytophagaceae > Spirosoma > Spirosoma areae. Next base: position 9,587 of record NZ_BAAGTT010000047.1, read on the forward strand.
GCGTTGGTCTGGCTCGGATGGCGCGGACGATTAAAGAGCGGATGAACGTTCGGGATAACGAGGACTTTAAACCCGTTGACCTGATTAACGCCCGGACCCTGTCGTCGGTGATTAACTCGTTCTTCGGTACCAACCAGTTGTCGCAGTTTATGGACCAAACCAACCCGCTGGCCGAGGTGACGCACAAGCGTCGGATGTCGGCGCTGGGACCGGGTGGTCTTTCGCGCGAACGGGCGGGCTTTGAGGTTCGTGATGTACACTACACGCACTACGGCCGTTTGTGTACCATCGAAACCCCGGAAGGCCCGAACATTGGTCTGATTTCCTCGCTATGTGTCTATGCCAAAATTAACAGCATGGGCTTTATTGAAACGCCATACCGGATTATCGAGAACGGGAAAGTGTCGATGGATAAGCCAGTGATGTATCTGACGGCCGAAGAAGAAGATACGCATTACATTGCCCAGGCCAACGCGGGCATCGACAAGAAGGGGAATTTCCAGGTTGATCGCCTGAAAGCCCGCTTTGAAGGCGACTTCCCGATGGCCGAACCGGCGAACGTGACCTTCATGGACATTGCTCCGAATCAGATTGTATCGGTGGCGGCTTCTATGATTCCGTTCCTTGAGCACGACGATGCTAACCGCGCCCTGATGGGTTCGAACATGCAGCGTCAGGCGGTTCCACTGCTCCGTCCCGAAGCCCCGATTGTAGGCACGGGTCTGGAAGGCCGCGTCGCCGTTGACTCCCGGACTTTAGTTATCGCCGAAGCAGATGGTGTGGTTGAGTTGGTCGACGCCAGCAAAATTGTGGTTAAGTACAATCTTGACGACGACCAATTGGCTATCACCTTCGATGAAGATCGGAAAACGTATAACCTTATCAAGTTCCGCCGGACCAACCAGGATACCTGCATCAACATTAAGCCGACGGTGCTGAAAGGCCAGAAGGTGAAAAAAGGCGATGTGCTTTGCGAAGGATACGCGACACAGGCGGGCGAGTTGGCACTGGGCCGGAACATGAAAGTTGCTTTCATGCCGTGGCAGGGGTACAACTTCGAGGATGCCATCGTGATTTCGGAGCGTGTTGTGCGGGAAGACATTTTTACTTCGATTCACATCGAAGAGTTTGAACTGGAAGTACGCGACACGAAGCGGGGCGAAGAGGAATTAACCTCCGAAATTCCGAACGTGAGCGAAGAAACCGTTCGTAACCTCGATGAGAACGGTATCGTTCGCGTAGGTACGGAAGTGAAAGAAGGTGATATTCTGATTGGTAAGATTACACCCAAGGGTGAAAGTGACCCAACGCCGGAAGAAAAACTGCTCCGGGCCATCTTCGGCGATAAAGCCGGTGACGTGAAGGATGCATCCAAAAAAGCACCGCCATCGCTCAAAGGCGTGGTTATCGACACCAAGTTGTTTGCACGTCCGGCCAAAGAAGACCGGGGTAAGCACAAAGACGAAGTGAAGGTGCTGATGAAAAAGTACGGTCGTGAGTTGAATGACTTCCGCACGCGTATGATTGAAAAATTAGTATCCTTGCTCGATGGCAAAACCAGTGCAGGCGTTAAGCACAAATTCGGCGACGAAATTGTAAGTAAAGGGGTGAAGTTCAATCGTAAGAACGTTACGGATAACCTCTTCCCCGACAAAAACGCGTATCGCGACGAAAGCAGCTATGCCGTGCCGGAAGAAGCTAACCTTCTGTCGGACATGAACCTGAACGACTGGACAGACGACGAGAAGACAAACGAGATGGTTGTTGCTTTAGTCAAAAACTACAACAATCGTCGGAGTGAAATTACGGGTCGGTTCAAGCGCGAACGGTTTACGCTCGAAGTAGGCGACGAACTACCAGCGGGTATCGTGAAATTAGCTAAAGTCTATATCGCCAAGAAGCGTAAGCTGAAAGTAGGCGACAAAATGGCTGGTCGCCACGGTAACAAAGGGGTGGTTGCCCGGATTGTGCGCGATGAAGACCTGCCATTCCTCGAAGACGGTACAAAAGTAGACATCGTTCTGAACCCGCTCGGCGTACCAAGCCGGATGAACCTCGGCCAGATTTACGAAACCGTACTGGCCTGGGCCGGTCAGAAACTCGACCGCAAATACGCCACACCGATTTTCGACGGAGCGACGGAACAGCAGGTAGCCGACGAGTTGAACGAAGCGGGTCTACCCTCGTTTGGCCGGACGTACCTTTATAATGGTCTGACGGGCGAGCGATTCGACCAGCCGGTAACGGTCGGTATCATCTACATGCTCAAACTTGGCCACTTGGTGGACGACAAGATGCACGCCCGTTCGATTGGCCCGTACTCGCTCATTACGCAGCAGCCATTGGGTGGTAAGGCGCAGTTCGGTGGTCAGCGGTTCGGTGAGATGGAAGTGTGGGCGCTGGAAGCTTTCGGAGCCTCGAACATCCTGCAGGAAATTCTGACCGTGAAATCCGATGACGTCGTTGGTCGTGCGAAGGCATACGAGGCCATTGTGAAAGGTGAAAACCTGCCGAAGCCGAATATTCCCGAGTCGTTCAACGTACTGGTTCACGAATTACGCGGGTTAGCCCTTGAAATTACATTAGAGTAGGTTTAAGTTCCAGGTTTCAGGTGTCAGGTTCCCGGTTGGTGCTACTAATTTGGAACTTGAAACCTTGAACCTGAAACCGTTTTTAACTATTAATCTCCAACCAATGTCGTTCAAAAAGAACAAGAAACTCAATAGCGACTTCCAGAGCGTGACCATCAGCCTGGCATCGCCGGAGTCTATTTTGGAGAGTTCCTACGGCGAAGTGACACAGCCGGAGACCATCAATTACCGGACTTACAAACCCGAAATGGGCGGCTTGTTCTGCGAGCGCATTTTCGGGCCTGTGAAAGACTGGGAATGTCATTGCGGCAAATACAAAAGGATTCGCTACAAAGGCATTATCTGCGACCGTTGCGGAGTTGAAGTAACCGAGAAAAAGGTTCGCCGGGAGCGCATGGGACACATCGAACTGGTGGTACCTGTTGCACATATCTGGTACTTCCGCAGCCTGCCGAACAAAATCGGGTATCTGCTGGGCCTGTCGACCAAGAAGCTCGACCAGATTATTTATTACGAACGGTATATTGTTGTTCAGCCCGGCGTAAAAGCGGAGGACGGCATCAACCAACTCGATTTCCTGACGGAAGACGAATATTTGGACATCATCGACAAATTGCCGGGCGCCAACCAGCACCTCGACGATAAAGACCCAAACAAATTCATCGCCAAGATGGGGGCCGAAGCGTTGGAAATGCTGTTGTCGCGGGTGGAGTTGGATGAACTTTCCTACTCGCTTCGCCACGCTGCCGCCACCGACACGTCGCAGCAACGGAAAGCTGAAGCGCTGAAACGGCTGAAAGTTGTCGAAGCGTTTCGGGAAGCGAATGGCCGCATCGAAAACCGCCCCGAGTGGATGGTGATTAAGATGGTGCCGGTGATTCCGCCCGAACTGCGCCCGCTCGTCCCGCTGGATGGTGGCCGGTTTGCTACGTCTGATTTGAATGACCTGTATCGCCGGGTTATCATTCGGAACAACCGTCTGAAGCGGCTTATCGAAATCAAGGCTCCCGAAGTTATTCTCCGGAACGAAAAACGGATGTTGCAGGAAGCCGTTGACTCGCTGTTCGACAACTCGCGGAAGGTAAACGCCGTTCGTTCGGAAGGAAACCGGGCACTGAAGTCGCTGTCCGACATGCTGAAAGGCAAACAGGGACGTTTCCGGCAAAACCTGCTTGGTAAGCGTGTCGACTATTCGGGTCGTTCGGTTATCGTGGTTGGGCCAGAACTGAAACTGCACGAGTGTGGTCTGCCGAAAGACATGGCGGCTGAGTTATTCAAGCCGTTTGTAATTCGTAAGCTTATTGAGCGGGGCATCGTGAAAACGGTGAAGTCAGCCAAGAAAATCGTTGACCGGAAAGACCCCGTTATCTGGGACATTCTGGAGAACGTACTGAAAGGCCACCCTGTTCTGCTGAACCGGGCACCAACACTGCACCGCTTAGGTATTCAGGCATTCCAGCCGAAACTTATTGAGGGGAAAGCGATTCAGTTGCACCCACTCGTTTGTACCGCCTTCAACGCTGACTTTGACGGTGACCAGATGGCTGTTCACGTGCCGCTGGGCCAGGAAGCTGTATTGGAAGCGTCATTGCTGATGCTGGCATCGCACAACATTCTGAATCCGGCCAACGGTGCGCCGATTACGGTACCGTCCCAGGACATGGTGTTGGGTCTGTACTATGTGACCAAAGGTCGCAAGAGCATTCCTGAATACCCAATTGTGGGTGAGGGCATGATCTTCTACGGTACCGAAGAGGTTGTTATCGGTATCAACGAAGGCAAAGTTTCCAAGCACGCCAATATCAAATGCCGGGTGAAAGTCCGCGATGAGAATGGCGAACTGGTGTATAAAATTATTGACACAGTTGCGGGTCGGTTATTGTTCAACCAGTTTGTGCCGGAGGAAGTTGGCTATATTAACGAACTGCTGACGAAGAAGAAGCTGCAACAAATCATTGCGCTTATCTTCAAGATTTCGGGTGGTGCGCGGACGGCTCAGTTCCTCGATGACATCAAAGAACTTGGTTTCCAGATGGCGTTCAAAGGTGGCCTGTCCATCGGGTTGAGTGATGTGATGATTCCTGAAGCCAAACAGGGTTTGGTTGACGAAGCGAAAGCCGAAGTCCAGGCCGTTTGGGATAACTACCTGATGGGTCTGATTACGGAGAATGAACGCTATAACCAGGTTATCGACATCTGGACGCGTGTGAACTCCCGGCTAACCGAGACGCTGATGAAGCAACTCGAAGCGGATCAGGGCGGTTTCAACTCGATTTACATGATGATGCACTCGGGGGCACGTGGTTCGCGGGAGCAGATTCGTCAGTTGGGCGGTATGCGGGGTCTGATGGCCAAGCCGCAGAAAAACCTGCAAGGCTCAGTGGGTGAGATTATCGAAAACCCGATTCTGTCGAACTTCAAAGAAGGTCTCGACGTATTGGAGTACTTCATCTCAACACACGGTGCCCGGAAAGGTCTGGCCGATACGGCCCTGAAAACGGCCGATGCCGGTTACCTGACCCGTCGTTTGCACGATGTAGCGCAGGATGTTATCATCAGCGAAGACGATTGCGGAACCTTGCGTGGTTTGCAGGTGTCGGCTCTGAAAGACAACGAGGACATCGTTGAGCCACTATCTGAGCGGATTCTGGGCCGGACAACGGTCCATGACATTTACGACCCGCTTCTGAAGGATGACAATGGTAAACCCGTGTTAATTGTGGCTTCGGGAGAGTTGGTTACGGAAGAAGTAGCTGCTCATATCGACGAAACAAGCATTGAGACGGTTGAAATCCGGTCGGTATTGACGTGTGAGTCGCGTCAGGGCGTGTGCGCCAAGTGTTACGGGCGCAACCTGGCATCGGGACGCATGGTTGATATCGGTGAAGCGGTGGGCGTCATTGCCTCGCAATCCATCGGTGAGCCGGGTACGCAGTTAACCCTTCGTACTTTCCACGTAGGTGGTACGGCCTCAAACATCGCGGTCGACGCGTCCATCAAAGCGAAATTCGATGGGCTGATTGAGCTTGAAGAAATGCGGACGGTTGATTCTGAAGACGCTGAAGGTAACCCACAAACAATTGTGATGGGTCGCTCGGGCGAAGTTCGGATTGTGAACCCGAGTGACCGCAACTTAGTGCTCATCAGTAACAACGTACCTTATGGTGCATTCCTTCGGGTGAAAGACGGTGACATGGTGAAGAAAGGCGACGACATTTGCGCCTGGGATCCGTATAACGCCGTAATTCTGTCGGAACTGACGGGTACGCTGAACTTCGATGCGATTGAAGACGGTATTACGTATCGTGAAGAATTCGACGAACAGACCGGCTTCCAGGAGAAGGTCATCATCGACACCCGCGACAAGGCGAAGAACCCGGCTATTATTGTACAGGGCACAACAACGCTGACACTGCACTTACCTGATAATGAAGGTGGTCCATTGCAGAAGAGTTACAACCTGCCGGTTGGTTCGCGTTTAGTGGTGAAAGAAGGGCAGAAAATTAAAGCTGGTCAGCCGTTGGCAAAGATTCCGCGTAACGTGGGTAAAACCCGCGACATTACGGGTGGTCTGCCACGCGTAACGGAATTGTTTGAAGCCCGGAATCCATCGAACCCGGCCGTGGTGAGCGAAATTGATGGCGTTGTTACGTATGGTGCCATCAAGCGCGGTAACCGCGAAATCTTCATTGAGTCGAAAGACGGCACCAAGAAGAAGTACCTTGTACCGCTGTCGAAGTTCATCCTCGTGCAGGATAATGACTTTGTGCGGGCTGGTGCGCCACTGTCCGATGGAGCCATTACGCCGAGCGACATTCTGGCTATCAAAGGTCCAACTGCCGTTCAGGAGTATTTAGTGAATGAAATTCAGGAAGTTTACCGGCTACAGGGGGTGAAAATCAACGATAAGCACATCGAAGCCATCGTGCGGCAGATGATGCAGAAAGTTGAAATCATCGACTCAGGCGACACCAACTTCCTCGAAGGTCAGGTGGTGGATAAGTGGTCGTTCCGTGAAGAAAACGATAAAGTGCTCGACGCGAAAGTGGTTATGGAGCCTGGCGATTCGCCAAACTTCAAGCCGGGTATGATTGTTACGAGCCGTCAGCTACGCGACGAAAATTCCAGCCTGAAACGCCGTGACATGGCCCTCGTGACCGTGCGCGATGCCATGGCTGCCGTTTCGCAGCCAACGCTGATGGGTATCACGCAGTCGTCGCTGGGAACGGATAGTTTCATCTCGGCGGCCTCGTTCCAGGAAACGACGAAAGTGTTGAGTGAGGCTTCGATTCGGGGCAAGCGCGACACGCTCGACGGTCTGAAAGAGAACGTTATTGTGGGTCACCTGATTCCGGCGGGTACCGGTCTTCGCCATTACCAAAATGCGATTGTCGGTTCCAAAGAAGAACTCGAAACGATTACCGAATCGCGCGAACAGTTTGCCCGCAGCAAAAAACGGGCGACGGTCTAAGCGTCGAAATAGGATAAAATCAAAAAACGCCCCGGTCAGAAATGGTCGGGGCGTTTTTGCTTTGGTAGTGGTAAATGTCAAGCTGATTTAGTTTGATTATAATGGTTAATAAAGTTGAGTGTACGCGCAAAATGACTATCATCCGTTTTGGCAAAGGACAGCGTTTTACGGGTTAGGTGA
>NZ_BAAGTT010000048.1:0-44591 GCF_054781775.1 Spirosoma areae
CCCGGCCCCTCCCGCAACGGCGGGCCGCCCAGTGGGTGAGGGGAGCAGAACATGGCTTTTTTCCCCTCGCCCACTGGGCGGCCCGCCGTTGCGGGAGGGGCCGGGGGTGAGGAATCAGCGTCAATAGGTCTGCAATACTTTAAGCCGGTGGCGTTTATTGAGCCGGATGTGTGGGTTACTCAGCCGATTGAATAGCAGGCCACTAAACGCCAAAGCGCCTGCCACCGGCAGTGGATTGGTGTAAAAGCCACGCTGATTGACAATATCGGCCAGTAGGTAAACACCCCCGGCAATGGGGAATACATTACCGGCGGCCGTTATGAACGGAATTCGGCGGTGCAGATAAATGCGCTGAATTTCATTGTAGCGAAACGTTACCGGCTCGTCGCGGTTCATAACTTCATTCGCCATCAGAATGCTGAAGGTGCTGTCGGTAACGGCATAAAGCTGCTCACGAAATTTCTCGTTTCTCGCTGTAAAGTGAAACTCATCCCCTTCAAAAAAACGGTATCGCCGGAAACTCCCCAGGGTGTGGTTCACATCGAGGGCGAGGTAACGCGACGGGCGCAGCAGAGCCGTATAGGCCGTTCCCCGGCGTTGCAGGAGTTGTTCCGTTGTAAGCGTGTCCTGGGGTTGAGCCAATGTATAATTGACAATGAATAATGAACAATGAATAATAAGTACAGGAAAGCCAACAGCAGATAAGTTCATCAGTTCAGAGAATAGCCCTGGGTTTATAACGCGAAAAGCAGACAGTTGGCCATTTTTTAGAAAAATTTAACGGCTTCGCTTCCTGTTGGCTAATTTGCACTCATGATTACTGCCAACCAACTCCGAACCTTTACCAAACAGATTTTCATTGCCATTGGCTGCTCCGAAACCGATGCCCGCTTAGCCACCGATGTCCTCGTTAGTGCCGATTTGCGGGGGGTCGACTCGCACGGTGTGGCGCGTTTGCCGGGTTATGTCCGGCTCTACGATCAGGGTCGCATTAATCCCCGGCCTCAGATGCGCGTGGTACACGAAACACCCTCCACAGCAGTGGTCGATGGCGACCGGGGGCTGGGGCTGGTTGTTGGCCCCTGGGCCATGCAGGTTGCCATTGAGAAAGCCCGCATGGCCGGAACGGGCTGGGTAGCAGTACGCAACTCCAACCACTTCGGTATTGCTGGCTACCATGCCCTTTTGGCCACCAAACACGACATGATTGGGCAGGCAATGACCCACGCAGCCCCGCTCGTAGCGCCCACATTTTCATTGGATAAACTGCTGGGAACCAATCCCATTGCGGTGGCCATTCCGGCAGCGACAGAGCCAACGTTTCTGGCCGATTTTGCCTCGACGGCAGTAGCTTACGGCAAACTCGAAATTCTACAGCGCAAAGGGCAGGATGTGCCGCTCGGCTGGGCACAAAATGCCGAAGGAGAACCCACCACCGATGCCAACGCCATTCGCAACGGCGGTGCGCTGCTTCCCCTCGGTACCGACCGCGAACACGGCTCCCACAAAGGCTATGGTTTGGGGGCCATTGTCGATATTTTTTCGGGTGTGTTGTCGGGGGCGAACTACGGTCCCTGGGTGCCCCCCTTCGCTACTGCCGGGTTCATGCAGGCCAACGAAGGCGTTGGTGCAGGCACGGGGCATTTTTTCGGGGCCATGCGGATTGACGCCTTCCGCCCCGCCGATGAATTTAAAGCCCACATGGACACTTGGATTCAGCGATTCAGGCAGGCCAAAGCGGTTGAGGGCCAGCGCGTTCTGATTCCCGGCGACCCGGAGCGCGAAATGGAAGCCTGGCGATTAGACCACGGCATTCCGGTGGTTGAACCCGTGCTTAAAAGCTTAGCCGAATTGGGCGAACGGTTTGGCATTCGGCTATAAATGGGCATGAGGGAAAGGGGACGGTCGGCCGCCTTCCCCTTTCCCTCATGCTGGCAAAACAGTGTACCAAAACCAATCGTTTACACCCAAAAACTCAACTGTATGACGTATCGAACACTGGGCAAAACCGGTTTTAGCATTTCCGAAATCAGCTTAGGCACCTGGCAGGTGGGTGGCAAATGGGGCGACCCGTTTAGCCACAATAACGCCGACCAGATTCTCAACGAAGCCGTTGATGCAGGGATCAACTTTATTGACACTGCCGATGTGTATGGCGATGGTGAAAGCGAAAAAGCTGTGGGGCGGCTCGTGCGCTCCCGTTCCGAACGAATTTTTGTGGCCACCAAATGTGGGCGTCGGTTGCAGCCGCACACCAATGAAGCTTATCAACCCATTACGCTGCGCCGGTTCGTTGACAACAGTCTGAAGAACATGGGTCTGGAAACCCTCGACTTAATTCAACTGCATTGTCCGCCGACGGAGGTTTATTACCGACCGGAAATTTTTGAGGTATTCGACCGGCTGAAAGACGAAGGTAAAATTCAGCACCTGGGAGTTAGCGTTGAGAAAGTAGAAGAAGGGTTGAAAGCCATTGAATTTCCGAACGTAACAACGGTGCAAATCATTTTCAATATGTTTCGCCAACGTCCGGCTGAACTATTTTTTACCGAAGCCAGTCGCCGGCAGGTGGGCATTATTGTTCGGGTGCCACTGGCAAGTGGATTACTAACGGGCAAATTTCATTCGGATACGGCCTTTTCAGCCGATGATCACCGGAATTTCAACCGGGAAGGCGCGGCTTTTGATAAAGGAGAAACCTTTTCGGGCGTGGAGTATGAAACCGGTTTGGCCGCCGTTAACAAGTTGCGGGCCGTTTTCCCAGACAACGCCAATTTAGCCCCCGACGCGCTGCGCTGGATTCTGACGTTCGACGCCGTTAGCTGCATTATTCCCGGCGCATCGAAACCCGGGCATCTGAGGTCAAACGTAGAAGCGACTCAGCGCCCCGCCCCCACCCATGAGCAGATGGCTACTGTGCAAACTATCTACGAGACGTATATTAAAAATCCGGTTCATTATCTGTGGTAACGAAATAAGACTAAGACCTGGCCATAATCAGATCTTATTTTGTTACCACATCAATTTATATATCCCCGTTGCGGCTCTTTTAATCGTGCCGTCTGCACCAAAAAGCAGCTTATAGCTGAGTATCGTTGTAACGACATAAACTAACCGAAACAGGTCCGTTAAGTGATACGACACGTAGATAAGCTCTACCAATTTGCCGAACTCCTTGAGAGTTGTTCAGCCTGATCAGCCAGTTCGACCGGCTCATTGAACTGAGCGAATTCATGGGCCGATCCTATTGACTTCCAGGCAATTACCAATCAAATACAATCAAACCTTTTTTCGCTATCGATTACCGTGTTTTATTTGTGTAATCATTCTGTTGTCAGTATTCTATTTGGCCGTTTTGCCAATTCAACATATATTGTTCCATGAAGAAACAAAAATCAGGACAATCGCAGTCGCAGACACGCAGTGGTATGAAGCAATCGCAGGGACAGAGCAGGCTGAACTTCTCGTTTACCGATTACCAGACCGATAATTTTTTCGACGAGATGTTCGCCGGTGAAATGAAGGTACGGGCGGGCTACGCCCCGTTTCAGCAACGGGTTGAGCAGCTAACCTGTGAGGACCTCATTGGGCGGCAACATGCTGCCGAGCGTGCCCTGATGAGTATGGGCATTACCTTCAATGTGTATTCGGAAGGAGAAGGCACCGAGCGCATCATGCCCATTGACATTATTCCGCGCGTGATTGAGTCAGCCGAATGGAACCGGCTCGAAGAAGGCCTGATTCAGCGAATCAAAGCCTTGAATATGTTTCTGGACGACGTATACAATGAGCAGCGTATTCTGAACGATGGGGTTGTGCCCCGCGACCTGATCGAGTCCAGCCAGTCCTTTCTTCCCCCTTGTCTGGGTGTCAGGCCACCCAAGGGCATCTGGTGCCACATTACGGGCACCGACCTGATTCGGGGCGACGATGGCCAGTTTATGGTTCTGGAAGATAACCTCCGCTGTCCGTCGGGTGTCTCGTACATGCTCGAAAACCGCGAACTTATCAAGCAAACATTCCCGGAAGTGCTGGCTCAGACGGGGGTTCGGCCTGTATCGGATTACCCGACGCGCCTGCTCCAGATGCTGCAGTTCATTGCCGATCGACCCAACCCCACAGTAGTTGTGCTGACACCGGGTATCTATAATTCGGCTTATTTTGAGCATTCCTATCTGGCCCAGCAAATGGGCGTTGAACTGGTTGAGGCCCGCGACCTCGTGGTGTCGGGTGGGTACGTGAAGATGCGGACCACGAAAGGCTTCCAGATCGTCGACGTTATTTACCGGCGCATCGACGATACCTTTTTAGACCCCAAAGCGTTTAATCCCGACTCGATGATTGGCATACCCGGCATTTTCGATGTTTACAAAAAAGGCCGCGTGGCCTTAGCCAATGCGCCGGGTACGGGCGTTGCCGACGATAAGGTCATTTACGCCTATGTTCCCCGCATTATCAAATATTACTTAGGCGAAGAGGCCATTATTCCTAATGTGAAAACCTACATCTGCCGGGAAGAAGCTGATTGCCGCTATGTACTGGAAAACATTGAGCAATTAGTTGTTAAAGAAGCCAACGAAGCGGGTGGCTACGGGATGCTCATCGGCCCAAAAGCCACACCCGAAGACCATGACTTATTCCGCCGGAAAATTCAGGCGAATCCGCGTAACTACATTGCTCAGCCTACTATCTCACTGTCGCGGGTGCCCTGTCTGGTGGGCGACCATGCCGAAGGCCGGCATGTGGACCTGCGGCCCTATATCCTCTATGGCGATGGGGTTAACGTGATTCCGGGTGGCCTCACACGTGTGGCACTCCGAAAAGGATCACTCGTTGTCAACTCCTCGCAGGGCGGGGGCGGCAAGGATACGTGGGTGCTATATTGAGTAGTAAGTGGTAAGTTCTAAAGTGGCAGGTAGGTGACGCGAAAACAGTACGTGCGTTGGCTACCTGCCACTTTAGAACTTACCACTTACTACTTACTTCCTATACACTTTTTCTCACTGAAATCGTTGTAGATGAAACCAGAAGAAGTTTATGCGGTTCGTTTACATTATTGGCCTTCTGAGCCTGTTTTTGGGAGCCTTGCTGTTGCCCACCCATAGTTTGGCTACGCACGTGCGGGCGGGCGAGATTACTACCAAGCGTATTTCTCAAACATCGCTGACATACAAGATTACCTTCACCGCCTATTTCGATGAAACACCGGGAGGAGGGAAAAATGCCGCCGACATGGCGAATGACTATGTGATTTGCTTCGGCGATAACTCGACCTCAAGTATAGCACGTAGTAGCCGGGTCTATATCAATGGCAAGACATCTTCGATCGATTCCTACACGATTGTGCACACCTATCCGGGACCAGGTACGTATACCATTGGCATTACGGTTCCAAACCGGAACAACAATACCATTAACCTGCCCCCGCCAGGTGAGTCACAAAACATCAAATTCTTCGTTTCAACGACTATCCTTATCAACGAGGCTCTGCGGACGAACTCGACGCCGGTAATGCTCAACCCACCCCTGGATTCGGGCCGGGTAGGTCAGAAGTTCTGTCATAATCCAGCCGCTTTCGATGCCGATGGGGATAGTCTGGCCTACCGACTTAGTGTGCCCCAGACCTCGCTGACCGAAACGGGCTGTACCGGCCGGGCCATTCCGGTTTATCAGGACCCGACCCGCTTTAGCTCCGCCAGCGAAAGCGGAGGCACGCCGACCTTCACCATCAACCCCGTCACCGGGGAGTTGTGCTGGGATGCCCCCGGACGGGAGGGTCAGTTCAACTTCGCCTTTATCATCGAGGAGTGGCGCAATGGGGTACTCATCGGTGAGATAACCCGCGACATGCAGATTTTCGTCGTTGACAATCCCAACAAACGCCCACTGATTCAGCCCATCCCCGACTTGTGCGTCCAGGCTGGCACCTTGATCAACCAGACCATCACGGCTACCGACCCCGATGGCCAGCGCGTCATTATCAACGGCTTCGGGGGCGTCTTCAACGTTGGCCCCGACCGGGAACCCCTGTCCCCCGGCGAGTTAATCCAACCCGCCTATGCCCGGCTTATCAACGGCGGTATTGTGCAGCCACAACCCGCCACAGCCACCTTCACCTGGCAGACCAACTGCAACCAAATTCGGGAAACGCCTTACGATGTGACCTTCAAGGTCAACGATGTGCCCCCCAAACCAGCCGCATCGCTGGTGTCGTTCCAGACCTTCCGCATTACCCTGGTGGGGCCGCCTGTCCAGAACCTGACGGCCCGGCCCACCGCCACAGCCAATGGCCGGGCCATTCAGTTGACCTGGTCGCCCTACACGTGCGGAGCACCCGGCACTAAAATCACTATTTACCGCAAAGAGGGCTGTGATGATCGTCCGCTGCCGCCCTGCACACCGGGCGTGCCTGCTGGTTACGTCAAGATTGCTGAGGTGCCCATTTCGGCCACCACGTATGTGGATACCTCGGCCCTGCGTCGGGGTGTCAGCTACGCTTACCGGCTGCTGGCGGTTTACCCGGATGCCAACGGGGGCGCCAATGGGGGGGTTAGCCTTGCCTCCACTAAAGCCTGTCTGGAACTGCCCCTGCTGGCTCCGGTCATCACCCAGGTTACGGTCGATTCCACCAAAGATGTTACAGGTCAGATTACCGTGCGCTGGACGCGCCCTCTTGGGCTGAATCCGGCAGACTTGACTGGCCCCTATCAGTATCGGCTTCAGCGGGCTGTGGGGTTGAGCGGCACCAATTTTGTCCCTATTGCCACCATCAATACGAATTTACTGCCCACAGCACCCGATACTGTTTATATTGACAAAGGCACGTCGGTCAGTGCCCTCAACACCCTCGCCAATCCCTATACCTACCGCCTGGAGTTTTATTACACAGCCGCCAATGGCCAGTTGACCCGCTTAGACGTGACCGAGGCAGCCTCCTCGGTGCGGCTCTCGGCTATGCCCGCCAACCGACAGATTAGCCTGACCTGGCAGGCCAACACGCCCTGGAGCAACGATAACCAGACCCACCGGGTCTTCCGCAGCCGGACGGGACCGAATGGGCCCTTCAACCTGATTCGGGAGGTAGCCGTGATGACTCCTCCCTATACATTTACCGATGATGGCAGCGATGCGTTTCTGGCTGACGGCAACACCAGTCGTGCGCTCTCAGCCGACTCCAGCTACTGCTACCGGGTACTGACCCGAGGCCGCTACACGGATACGCAACTGGCCCGGCTGGGTCTGCTGGAAAACTACAGCCAGATTCTGTGCGCTACCCCTTCTGATACCACGCGCCCCTGTGCACCCACGCTTCGGCTCGACAGCCTGAACTGTGCCAATCTGACTACCGAGAGCCTGTGCGACCAGACCAGCTATACCAATAAGCTAACCTGGCAGCCTGCAACGGGACCGGGCTGCGACCCTAACATTGCCACGTATAAAATCTACTACGCCCGCTATCGGCCCGACAGTCTGCGGGCGCTGAGCAGTGTGGCAGCCCCCACCACCTCCTTTGACCATGGCAGCCTGACAACCGTAGCGGGGTGCTATTACGTGACGGCCGTGAGCCGGCGAGGCCTGGAGAGTGTACCCTCCAACACAGTTTGCACGGATGCCTGTCCTTCGTTTGTGCTGCCTAATGTATTCACGCCCAACGGCGATGGTAAGAACGACGTATTTCAGCCGTTGCGCTGCCCCCGCTTTGTAGAGAACGTGGTCTTTGTGGTTTACAACCGCTGGGGGGCCAAGGTCTATGAGAGTAGTGGACCGACCCTGGGCTGGAATGGTCAGAGCAGCGACGGAGCCGATTTGCCCACCGGTTTATACTACTATCAGGCAACAGTAAGCTATGCCCTGCTGAATCGAAACGCCCCACCGCAGGTGCTAAAGGGGTGGGTTCAGATTTTCCGTGAAAGCGTGACAGTTCGGTAAGTTTTGGTACAAAGTGGCGTGGGTGGTGTGGTGTCAGGTTTTCGAACCTGACACCACACCACCCACGCCACTTTGTACCAAAAACCTACTTCATATTATGATACACCGTCTGCACATCGTCATCTTCTTCAATGCGTTCGATGAGTTTTTCGACGTCGATGGCTTCCTCATCGGTTAGTTCCTTGTAGTCATTCGGGATGCGTTCGAATTCAGCCTGTTTGATTTCGTAACCCTTTTCTTCCAAAAATTTCTGAATGCTGCCGAAGGCGGTAAACTCCCCATAGATAACATACTGATTGGTGTCGTCGTCGAGTTCAATGTCATCGCCCCCAGCGTCGATCAGTTCGAGTTCAAGCTCTTCCTTGTCGACACCTTCAGCCGGAATCCGAAACACAGATTTGCGGTCGAACATAAAGTCGAGCATTCCCTGCGTGCCAAGACTGCCGCCTAATTTGTTGAGGTAGCTGCGAACGTTGGCGACGGTGCGGTTGTGGTTGTCGGTGGCGGTTTCGATAACGAGTGCAATGCCATGGGGAGCGTAGGCTTCATACACGATTTCCTTGTAATCTTCCTGCTCTTTCGAGGAGGCTTTCTTGATAGCCCGGTCTACATTTTCCTTCGGCATATTAGCCGCTTTGGCATTCTGGATAATGGCCCGAAGCCGGCCATTGCTATCCGGATCGGGGCCACCACTTTTAACGGCCATCACAATGTCTTTGCCGATTCGGGTAAAGGTCTTGGCCATTTGCCCCCACCGTTTCATTTTGCGGGCTTTTCGGTATTCAAATGCGCGTCCCATTGTTGTAAAGAATAATGTATAATGAAAAATGTATAGTGTACAATGGATTAGGCGTTATGGCTGGCGTCAGCACAGTATGCATTGCTCATTATTCATTATACATTTAGCTCCTCCTGTTGGTTAAAAATTGATAATTCCACCTGCCCGCGCAGCAAGTCGTCAAATGTCTCGCGCTGGCGAATAAGATGGGCTTTCCCGTCGTAAACCAGCACTTCCGCCGGGCGGGGGCGTGAGTTGTAGTTGGAGGCCATCGAGAAACCATAGGCTCCCGCATTCTCGAACGACAGCACATCGCCAGACCGCACCCTCGGCAGCAAACGGTCAGTGGCGAAGGTATCTGTCTCGCAGATATAGCCCACTACATCATAGAGCTGTTCCTCGCCAGCCGGGTTCGAGATGTTTTTGATGTCGTGGTAAGCATCGTACATCATGGGCCGGATGAGGTGATTCAGGCCCGAATCGACCTGCACAAATGTCCGGTTAGGGTTTTGCTTAACCACATTCACGCCCGCCAGCAAATGGCCGCTTTCGCTGACTAACAGCTTGCCTGGCTCAAAGCAGAGTTCCAGTTCACGCCCGTACCGATCGCAAAATGAACGAAAGGCGATTGACACTTTCCGGCCCAGGTCGGCAACATCAGTGAAATGATCGCCCTCTTTATAGGCTACTTTAAACCCACTGCCGAAGTCGATGAAACGCAGGTCAGGGTAGTCGGTAGCTAAGTCGAACAGTACATCGGCGATTTTGAGAAAGGTGTTGCCGTCCTTAAAATCCGAACCCGTGTGAATGTGCAGACCGATCACTGGAATGCCATATTGTTCCACAACTGCCTTGATTTGCGCTCGGTAATCGTTTGGAATACCAAATTTAGAATCGCCGTGGCCAGTCTGAATTTTAAAGTTTCCACCTTCGGCAATGCTGGGGTTGATCCGCAGCGCCACCGGATACCGGTCGCCGTAGGTCTGCCCGATTTGTTCGAGCAGGGGCAAACTGTCGGCGTTCAGTTGAAGTCCCATTTCGAGCGCTTCCTGAATTTCGACCCAGGCATTGCCACTCGGCGTAAACATAATTTGCACCGGCTCAAAGCCAGCCATGAGCGCCAGCCGGGCTTCGTTGACCGAAACAACCTCAACATCAATGCCCTGCAACCGCATCAACTTCAGAATCGACACATTGGTGAGGGCTTTGGCCGCGTATTTTATCTTTAGGTTAACCTCTGGAAATGACGACCGCAGCAAGCCGATTTTTTCGATAATTTTGTCGGCATCATACACATATACAGGTAAACCGAACTCGTCGGCAATATCCAGTACATTGATACCCTGAATCTGGTAACTTTGGTTATTGAGTTGCATACCTTCGTGAAACGAGCCGCAAAATTACGCCATCTTTCCTCCATGTACAAAATTTGCTATTACCTGCTGACGCTTAGTCTGCTCGGCACTTATCCTTTATTCGGTCAGCAGCCTCAGGTTGTTCGGCTACGAATCGACCCGGCAGACGTTGGCCCTAATCAGCAACGTTCGTCTACACCCCAGTCCGGGACCCTCCAGTCCGGGCCCCGACCCGTCGGACCGCTCCAGTCCGGCCCGATGGTTGGCTATTCAGACATGCGGGAGGTGATGCTCTGGGCGCAGACCAAACAGGCCGCCCGTGTTCAGATTCGCTACCGTGAAGTGGGCGCAGCCAGCAAATCTTCGCCAACATATCTGACAAATGAAGTACAGACAACCCGGCAAACGGCTTTTACCGCCCACCTGCTCGCCGACCAGGTGGAACCCGGCAAAAAGTACGCATACGACGTGCTAATCGGGGGCCAGAAGGTGAGCCTGCCCTACCCGACCCAGTTTCAAACCCAACCCCTGTGGCAGTGGCGGACCGACCCACCGGCCTTTCGTTTCGGCGTCGGAAGTTGTACCTACGTCAACGAACCTGACACCGACCGGCCCGGAACGCCGTATGGTGGCGGTTACGAAATTTTTACGGCCTTATCGGCTCAGAAGCCCGATTTCATGCTCTGGACGGGCGACAATACCTATACCCGCGAAACCGACTGGAACAGCCGGTCGGGTGT
Organism: Spirosoma areae; assembly: GCF_054781775.1. Lineage (NCBI taxonomy): Bacteria > Pseudomonadati > Bacteroidota > Cytophagia > Cytophagales > Cytophagaceae > Spirosoma > Spirosoma areae. The sequence continues at coordinate 10,803 of NZ_BAAGTT010000048.1, forward strand.
GCTGCGCCGGTATACCCACACGCGCTCATTGCCCGAAATGCAGCCCTTGCTGGCCAATACACACAATTATGCGACCTGGGATGACCACGATTACGGCCCCAACGATTCCGACCGGTCGTACTGGCTCAAAGATGTGACCCTCGATGCCTTTAAGCTGTTCTGGGCGAATCCAAACTATATTTTCCCGGAAGGTTGCACCGGCACGTTTACCTGGAATGACTGCCAGTTTTTTCTGCTCGATGACCGCACCTTCCGCGCTCCCAACGAAATGCCCGACGGCCCGGCGAAGGCTTATTTTGGTGAGAAACAAATGCAATGGTTACTCGACGCGCTGACGTTTAGCAAGGCCTCATTTAAATTCATCGTGACGGGTGGGCAGATTGTCAACCCGGCTAAAACCGCTGAAAATTATTCCATCTATGGCACCGAACGCGAGCGACTGTTCAAAGCCATTACTGATGCGAAGATTCCGGGAGTTCTGTTCATAACCGGCGACCGGCACCACTCCATTCTGCACAAATTAGACCGGGCAGGATCGTATCCCCTCTACGATTTAACTATTTCGCCTTTAACCTCCGGCCCGTCAAAACCCAACGCCGACGAGTTAAAACAGGCAACTTATATAGATGGAACTCTTGTATCTGACCGTAATTTCGGCATTCTGAGTGTCAGCGGCCCGCTGAAAGACCGGGTGTTGACCATCAACGTTTATGACCAGAAAGGCACCCAACGCTGGACGAAAGAGTTACGGGCCAGCGAGTTGAAATAAATTTTTAAGTCTCACCAGGTTACTACCCGGTACAAGTGATTAGCGCAGTAAATGAAATTTGCACCGGGTTTTAATCCGGTAAGACTTAAAAAAATGACTCTCCAAAAATTCCCTAATCACGAAACTCTCTCCCAGCACACTGCCGGGCACCTTGCGGCTGTCATGAATCAAAAGCCCAACGCACTGCTTTGCTTAGCGTCGGGCGATACCCCCATAGAAACCTACCACCGGTTTGTGGCCTTAGCGAAAGCCGGGCGTGTAGACGTGAGCCAGTGTACGTTTGTGGGCTTAGACGAATGGGTTGGTTTCGGGCCGGACGATGCCGGTAGCTGTTCGTATTATGTGTTCCGTGACCTGTTTACGCCGTTGGACTTACGACCGGAGCAGGTTTATATCTTCAACGCCAAAGCCAGCGATCTGACGGCTGAATGCGCGAAAATCGACGCCCTCATCGACCGGCACGGCGGGTTGGATTTATTGCTCGTTGGGATGGGCATGAACGGCCACATTGCCCTCAACGAACCGGGAACGCCCTTCACAAACGGGTGTCACGTTGTTGAACTGGCCGAAAGCACCAAAACCGTTGGGCAGAAATATTTCACGCAGGAAACCACACTGGCGCAGGGCATTACACTCGGCCTGCGCCACCTAACCGAAGCCCGCGAGGTAATTTTGCTCGTTAGTGGCGCAAAAAAAGCCTCCATGCTTCGCCAGGCCCTGACTGGTCCCATTACCGAAGAAGTTCCGGCCAGTATTCTTCAAACCCACGCCAACGGTCAGATTTGGGTGGATGAGGGGGCGGGAAGTTTAGTGTAATGTTCCATGTTTCAGGTTCAATGTTTCAGGTTAAATGTTGAACTTGGAACCTGAAATCGCTCCGGCGGCCCGGCTGAAACATTGACTTTGAAACCTGAAACGAAAAAAACCGAAATCCTGGCGGGTATTTCAACTTTTCTGGCAACAATGTATATCATTGTTGTCAACCCGGCCATTCTAAGTCAGGCGGGCTTGCCGTTTAGTGGCGTTCTGACGGCGACCGTGTTGCTATCGTTTTTTTGCAGCCTGATGATGGGCCTTTATGCCCGCAACCCAATTGTTGTTGCGCCCGGCATGGGCATGAATGCTTTCTTCACCTTCACCGCCGTGAAAGGCATGGGCATTCGTCCCGAAATTGCCCTCGGTGCGGTGTTCTGGGCAGGTGTGCTATTTCTGCTGATGTCCGTGCTGAACGTTCGGTCGGCCATTGTACGGACGATTCCGCAGCCGTTGCGCTATGCTGTCTCGGCGGGCATCGGGCTGTTTATTACGCTGATTGGCTTCGAGAATGCTAAATTCATCATTGCTAATCCAGCCACCTTGGTCGGCATTGCCCGCTTCAACGACCCCATCGTCCTGACGTTTATCCTTGGCTTATTACTGACAAGTGTACTGGTCGTGCGCGACGTACCAGGTGCCATTATTATCGGCATCGTGCTGACGACGCTGGCAGCCTGGCCCATTGGGCGGTACTGGGGCGACGCGTCGGCCATTAACTTTGGGCAGAAAACGCTGGTCAACGTTCAGGGCATTTGGGCCGCACCCGATTTTTCGCTGCTCGGAAAATTAGATTTGGCCGGTTCGTTGTCGTGGTCATTATGGCCGGTCATTTTCGCCTTTGCCTTCACCGATTTGTTCGATAGTTTATCCACCTTTGTCGGGGTAGCCGAAGCCGGTAACTTACACGACCCAGACGGACAGCCCCGCAACCTGAATCGCTCTCTCCTGACCGATGCCGTAGCGACGACCCTGGCAGGCGTGTTCGGCACCAGCCCCGGCACGGCCTACATCGAGTCGGCGGTGGGTATTGCACAGGGCGGGCGCACGGGCCTGACGGCTATCGTGGCCGGTTGTTGTTTTTTGCCGTTTCTCTTTCTATCGCCCCTATTGTCGGTTATTCCGGCTATTGCAACGGCCCCGGCGCTGGTGCTGGTGGGCGCGTTTATGATGAAACCCGTTACCCGCATTAATTGGGGACAGTTGGACGATGCGCTGCCCGCTTTTCTGGCCCTTGTGCTGATCCCCTTCAGTTATTCCATTACACAGGGGCTAATCTGGGGGTTTCTGTCGTGGACGGTCATAAAAGTAGCCATAGGTAAACGCCGGGAAGTGCCGCTGGGCCTGTGGATTGTGGATGTATTTTGTGTGCTGGCGTTAACGAGTGGACATTGAGAAAAAACATGTCAGCCCAAAATTAAAACTCTGGGTCCACCGTAGAGATAGTGTAAGTTTACCCGTTTTTTAGTCGGAGAGATAAACCGTTAAAACGGGTAAAGGCCATCTCCACTTTTTCTAATCCACTGATTAAACTCAGTGGCTGATATTTCGCTAAAACCTGTATTTACCATCGGCGTTCTATTATGAAAAACATAACCTTCTTCTTGCTTCTCCTCACCCACTTCGCCTTTGCCCAACACTATAAACCTCGCCCCGTTACGGGCCTGCTGGGTGCGTTTGGGGCTGAGGTGGCCTTAGTGAAAGAATCGGTGAAGAGACCAAAAACGGTTGTTGTCGACGGGGTTTCGTTTACAACCGGGCGGATTGGCAAACAGCGGGTTGTGATTGCCGAGACGGGCATTGGCAAAGTCAACGCAGCCATGACAACCACCTTGCTGCTCAACCATTTCCGGCCCCGACGTGTGTTATTTACCGGTATTGCGGGCGGTACCAATCCTGACCTGCAGCCGGGTGATATTGTGATTGCCCGCCAAACGGCCCACCATGATTATCAGACTCTTACACCAGACCGGCAACCCACGCGGCAAACCTACTCCTTATCCGGGAAATTTAATCCAGCCTTTTTCCCCGCCGACTCGGTAATGCTACAGCAGGCGCAGACGGTTATTCGATCCATAACCTTCGAGTCGGTTCCGGTCACCAGACGTCCACCGACTGTGCTGACGGGCATCGTCGTTACGGGTGATCAGTTCATCTCCTCAGCGGAGAAAGTGGCTCAATTACGGCAGGTTTTCAACGCCGATGCGACCGAAATGGAAGGGGCCGCCGTAGCGCAGGTGTGCTATCAGATGCAGGTGCCCCACTTAATAATCCGCAGCTTGAGCGACCGCGCCGACGACAACGCCCGGAGCGATATGATGACGTTTTACCAGGCAGCCGCCCGTAATTCGGCAAAAGTTGTCATCGCCATTGTTCAGGCGTTGTAATAGTTTAAGGGTAAACGTTTCACGTTCAGGGTTCCATCCGACAATCCTGACACCACTCGGGCTTCCTGGCTGGAATGTGGATACCTCTCCCTCGAAAAAGTTAACAATTCCTGCCAACAGAAGCTTATTTAACGAGAACTATGAGATTTTTGAGCGCGTAGCAGTCGGATGTTTGTCGAGAAATGGCCTTCTGAGCCTACTGGCGTGCCTACGGCACTTAATCAGTTCACAATCAGTGCTAAAACCTCATAGTTGGCGTTTATTTATCATATTTGACTGAAACCAACCACATTTTCTTTGCTACTTAACTCGATAACTTCTGCCACTACGAACCCGTTTCAATCGTTTTGGTGGGCTGGTTTTGAATGCACCGACCAGCTTAACTGCTTTGGGAATCGCGTTGATTTCCTGCCATTAACGGGGCATTTGCAACTACTGCGTGACGATTATGAACGGCTGTCTCCCTTTGCCATCCGAACCGTTCGGGAGGGAATTCGGTGGAGTCAGGTCGAAAAAACCGCTTACCAATACGACTGGACGGTCGTTGAACACATGCTGACGGAGGGCCATCGGCAGGGCATTCAGCAGGTATGGGATCTGTGCCATTTTGGGTATCCCGACGACCTGACGCCCCTTCACCCCCTGTTTGCCCGGCGGTTTGCAGCCCTTTGCCGGGCCTTCGTCCGGTTCTATCGCGACCGTTACCCCGACGATGTCCTGATTGTGACGCCCGTCAATGAAGTCAGTTTTATGGCCTGGTTAGGTGGCGACGTGCGGGGCACGTCGCCTTATTGCACGAGGCAGGGGTGGGAGGTTAAAGTTGGCCTGATGCGGGCCTACATCGAGGGCGTAGCGGCTATGCGTGAGATTGACCCCTCAATCCGCATCCTGACCACCGAACCTTTAGTGCAAATGGTGCCCCCCCTGAATGCGACTCAGGAGCAGCTAATTAACGCAGCCATTGCCGACGAAAATCAGTTCCAGTCGGTCGATATGCTGGCCGGTATTATAGCACCCGAATTGGGCGGTTCGCCCGACTACCTCGACATTCTGGGCTTCAATTATTATTACAATAATCAGTGGATTGAGGGCACAGGCATCTTTCTGGGCTGGAACGATGCCATCCCCGACCCACGCTGGGTTCCTCTTCGACGACTGCTGACGAAAGCCCACCACCGCTACGGAAGACCCATCGCCCTAACCGAAACCAGTCATCCCGGTATCGACCGTCCAGTCTGGATTGAGATGATTGGCCGCGAGTGTGCGGCTGTCCTGAAGGCGGGTGTGCCGCTGTGGGGCGTGTGTCTGTACCCCATTATTGACCGCCCGGATTGGGACCACCTCGACCGTTGGCACCAGGCTGGCCTTTGGGATGCTGATTTATCGACTACACCACCTGGACGGGTACTGGCCAGTTCGTATGCACAGGCTTTGCTGCAGGCACAACTCAGCCTAACAGAGGCCTCTTTGTTAACAAACTAACTTTTCACCAAACATATAGTTACCCGAATTGCAGTACGTTTACACAGATTAGGAAGGGGTTTAATTAGCACTTATCACCTCCAGCCGACGGAGATAGAAACCCTTCGGCAAGCGTTAAAAATAGAGTTTACCATACACGAAACCTTCCCTGCAATGAAACAATTCGTGACGCTCTTTGCTGTGCTTGCGTTAGCAACGTCCCTATTTGGCCAGAACCTTAGGCCGGGTTTCGACAAAGCGGAATACATTGAACTTCTTAAAGTATCAGCCGCTTTTGGTGATTCGGCTTATATAAAGGCCTTCCCTACTCCGCAGCAGTTCAAATTTGTGTACCGCTCGCCAGTTGTTGGCCTGGAGAATCGCTGGGATTTATGGGCGGATAATCAGGGCGTTGCGGTGCTCAGCATTCGGGGCACAACGGCGGAAAGCCTGAGTTGGTTGGGCAATTTTTATGCAGCAATGGTGCCCGCCAAGGGTGAGATTCAACTCAGCGATACTGAAAAATTCACCTACGAACTGGCTTCCAGCCCAAAAGCGGCTGTTCATGTTGGCTGGCTGGTAACGATGGGCTACTTAGCGAAGGATATGCTGCCCAAAATTGATTCGTGTTATCGGATGGGTAGTAAAGACATGCTCATCATGGGCCATAGCCAGGGCGGAGCCATTGCTTTTCTCCTGACGGCTCACCTGAAAAATCTGCAAAAACAGGGTCGGCTTCCCGCCGATATTCGCTTTAAAACCTATTGCAGTGCGGGGCCTAAACCGGGTAATCTCTATTTCGCTTACGAGTATGAGGCCGCCACCCAAAACGGGTGGGCCTATAATGTCGTCAACTCCGCCGATTGGGTGCCCGAAGTCCCGTTAACCGTACAGACGGTCAATGATTTTAATCCGACAAACCCCTTTAGTGGCGCGCCCGCTATGATAAAAAAACAGAAATTAGTAAAGCGTATTGCCTTAAAGTACGTCTACAACAGCCTAAGCAAACCGTCTCTTAAAGCACAGAAAAACTACCAGAAATACCTGGGTAAACTGGCTTCTAACACCGTGATGAAGAACCTGAACGGCTACGTACCCCCCGAATACTACAACAGCAGCCATTATGTAAGAACTGGAACGACGATTGTTCTCTTGGCCGACAGTGCCTATTTTCGGCAGTATCCGGATAGTAAAGAGAAGATTTTTACCCACCATTTTCACCCGCCTTATTTATACCTGGCCGAGAAACTTTCCACATCGACCGAGCCAATGGCCCCCACCTCCTCAAGCCAGACAGTAGACGGCACCTGGGAGTTAACGTACATCTCCGGTCGAAAAATTGCCTTCAACGGTTTGTACCCCGAGAAAAAGCCATTCATCACGTTCAACATAGCCAGTCAGCGACTGAGTGGGTCAACCAGTTGTAACTCATTCAATGGAAAGCTGGTTGTGGACGGACAAAAAATTAACTTCAGTGAGCCAATGGCCATGACCCGAATGATGTGCCCCGGCGAAGGTGAGCAGGCGTTTCTGGATGTGTTGAAAACCGTGAATCGCTACGCAGTTGGTGACGACAACACACTGACCTTCATCATGGGCGACATCGCCGTGATGCGATTTGTGCGGAAATAGCTGATGAAAGCGACGGGTTGCGGGGCAAGGAAACTTTAAATTACAAATACAATTGCACCATCTTCTGCCAGTCATCGGCCTTGTGAGCACGCCCGTCCCACATGTATAGCTCGTGGGTTATATTTTTGGCCCAAAGCGTTTCACTCAGGGTAAGGTTACTGTGCATGAATGGGTCGTCGAGGCCAATGGTCATCACTATCTGCAATTGTCGCAAATGGTGAAGTAGCGAATCTTCCGTAAGATTTGGCAGAAAGTGATTGGGGCTATGGAAGTAGATTTCCTCGTCGTAATAGTCATCGAATAAGCCCCGAAATTCGGCTACAGGTTCTGACAGGCTGTAGCGCCCGCTGAACGCAACAACCTTCCCGAAGTGCTGCGGGTGCCGAAGCGCGATGTTAACAGCATGATAGGCCCCTAAGCTACAGCCGTGCGAAATCATAAAGGACTGCGGGTTTTTCAGGCGGGAAAGTGGCAGCACTTCATTGAGAATGTACTGCTCATACTGCCCGTGCCGGCGAATGCGGTCGTGCGCGGAGATGTAACGATTATAAATGCTTTCGCGGTCGACACTATCGACGCAAAAAAGTTGAAGCCATCCATTTTCAAGCCGGTCGGCCAGGGCATCGACAAGGCCTATCGCTTCATATTCATAAAAGCGGCCCCGACGGGTCGGAAACACCAGCACCCGTGCACCGGCATGGCCAAAAACGAGAAGTTCCATGTCGCGGTTCAGATTCGGGCTAAACCACTTATGATAGTCACGGTGCATAACGATACCCTCAAATACACGTCAAGTTGCAACCGTTACGGCAAACTTTGTTGACTATTTGTGTAAACAAATCGTTAAAAAATTCGGGCCTGCTGCTGAACAACCTGCCGCCATACCCGATAACCCGCCTGGCTTAAATGCAGTCCATCGTTTTCAAAAAACTCCGGCCGGGGCTGGCCGGTTGGGCCAAGCAGGGGTGTTGTCGCGTCGATATACTGATAGCCCGGATTTTTTTCGATTTCAGTTAGTAGTAATTGATTAGTGGCGTAGATTTTATGGGCGATGTTCCAGCGGGCCGGGCTAATTTTTATCGACAAAAAAGAGAGGGGCAAACCCGGCAGCAACGTCCGCATTTTTTCGGCAAGTGTACAGAAGAACAGGTACACTTCTTCGGGATGCCGCCCGTCGCCGAGGTCATTATCGCCCGCATAAAACACAAGTGATTTGGGGTTTGCCGGAACCATTAGCCGCTCGAAAAACCACGAACAGGCTGCCAGTGTTGACCCGCCAAACCCCAGGTTGAGGGCATTTATTGTGGGGAAATCCTGCGCGAGGGTTGTCCAGAGTCGAATGGATGAGCTGCCGTAAAAAATAACCCGGTCAGCCGCCGGTGGCAACGCATTGAGTTGAGCTTCCAATTGCCGCACATCGGCTTCATACCAATCCATAAACCACTATTTAACCGACTGGCTGACAGGCGATTGCGCTAATTTAGACATATCTGAAGACGTCGCCCCCGCCATCCACTTTCGGAGAATTCCCGACAACGTTCGGAACTCAATCAGAAAGCCATCGTGGCCATAGAGCGAATCAATTTCTTCGTAGGTGGCATCGGGAATATGACGCGCCAGAAACTGCTGTTCAATAGGCGGGAAGAGCAAATCCGATCGAATACCGACCACAAGCGTCCTGGCTCTAATCTGCCCCAGCGCGTTGAGGATGCTGCCCCGGTTCCGGCCAACATTGTGCGAATCCATTACTTTTGAGAGAATCCAGTACGTGAACGCATTGAAACGGTCGGCTAATTTGTCGCCCTGATACCGTTGGTAACCCGCTGCTTTATAGCCGTCTACCTGCTCGTTGTTGTCGAGGGCCTGCGTGAAGCCATAGGTGTCATAATTCCGATACGAAATCATGGCCATTGCCCGGGCTGCTTTCATCCCGGCCAAACCCGCATCGTCGCGTCGGTCGGCCCAGGTTGGATCGGCTTCAATGGCCATCCGCTGCGACTCGTTGAAGGCAATGCACCAGGGTGAGGCCACGGCGCTGGCAGCAATGAGCACTAAATTCTCGATAAGGTCGGGCTGTAAAACGGCCCACTCCAGCGCCTGTTCGCCACCCACCGAGCCGCCAATGCAGGTTTGAATTTTTTCGATGCCCAGCTCCTGCCGAAGTAAATCCAGCGCGCCCGCCATATCCCGAACCGTAAGCGTTGGAAAATCGTGGTAGTAGGGCTGCCCCGTTGTCGGATTCATCGACAGCGGTCCGGTTGAGCCGTAACACGAACCGAGCACGTTGGCGCAAACAATAAAACTTTGTTCGGGGTCGAAATATTTACCGGAACCTACCATACCCCCCCACCAGTCGCCCGCATCGGCGTTGCCCGTCAGTGCATGGCAGACCCATACCACATTCGATCGGTTTGACGGTGCGTGGTCCTGATTCAACTGGCCGCGTGTGGTGTAAGCCAGCCGGAAACCCGGCAAACTCTCCCCCGATTCGAGCGGGAACGAATATTTATAATCGAAATAATTAACGTTCAACGTTTCAAATTTCAAGTTCAACATTTCAGCCGGGCCGCCGGTGCGGTTCCAGGTTGCTGACGGACAGATTAACCTGGAACCGCACCGGCGGCCCGGCTGAAACCTGAAACAATTAAACACTCACCGGCTCGGCAATCTGGGCAAACGCCTGCGCTAAGTCCGCTTTAATATCATCGATGTGTTCGATACCCGCCGATATCCGCAATACGCCCGACTCGACCCCGGCGCTGGCCTGCTCCTGTTCGCTCAGTTGCTGGTGGGTGGTGGCAGCCGGGTGAATGATGAGCGTTTTGGAATCGCCAACGTTCGCTAAATGACTGACCAATTTGAGGTTGTTCACAAACTGGTCGGCGTCTTCTTTACTGCCCTTTATTTTAAACGAAAATACGCCCCCAAAGCCCCGTTTAAGGTATTTTTTGGCCAGGTCGTGGTAGGCGCTGCTTTCCAGACCCGGATAGTTCACGAATTCGACCTGCTCATGTTGTTCGAGCCACTGTGCCAGCGACAGCGCGTTTTGCACGGTTCGGTCCAGCCGAAGCGAGAGTGTTTCGAGTCCCTGCAACAGCAGAAATGAGTTGAATGGACTCATGCACGGACCGTAGTCGCGAAGTCCCTCAACCCGGGCACGAATGATGAACTGAATATTGCCAAACGGCCCGCCTATACCGAATATATCGTTGAAAACCATTCCATGATAGCCTTCAGAAGGTTCGCTGAACTGAGGAAACTTGCCGTTGCCCCAGTTGTAGTTGCCACTATCGACAATAACGCCCCCAATGCTGGTGCCATGTCCGCCAATCCATTTCGTTGCCGATTCAACCACGACAGCCGCGCCATGTTCGATGGGCCGGAACAAATACCCGCCCGCACCAAATGTATTATCGACAATAAGTGGCAGGTCATGTTTTTTAGCGAGGTCGGCAAAGGCGTCAAAATCAGGAATATTGAAGCCGGGATTACCGATGGTTTCGAGGTAGATGGCTTTGGTTTTATCGTCAATCAGTTTGGCAAACGACTCGGGATTGTCGCCTTCGGCAAAGCGGGCTTCGATACCCAGCCGTTTAAACGAAACTTTAAACTGGTTGTAGGTACCACCGTACAGAAATGAAGTCGTCACGAAGTTGTCGCCCGCGCCCATAATATTGCTGAGGGCAATAAACTGAGACGCCTGCCCGGAGGATACGGCCAGCGCTGCTACCCCGCCTTCGAGGGCCGCTATCCGCTTCTCGAACACGTCGGTCGTGGGGTTCATAATGCGGCTATAGATATTGCCAAAGGCTCTCAGCGCGAACAAATCGGCTCCGTGCGCCGAATCGTTGAAGACAAACGAGGTTGTTTGGTAGATAGGGACCGCCCGGGCGTTGGTCGCCGAATCAGGTTCCTGGCCAGCGTGTAGCTGAAGCGTATCAAAATGAAGCTGGGACATGAGTTTAGTAGTTAGTGGTTTATAGTTTGAGGTTTGTAGTTAGTGGTTTGAGGTCTGTAGTTCGCAGTGCACTGTCTAAATTATAGCTACGTTTCAGTAACGTCAAACTACGAACCGCTCCGGCGGCCCGGATCAAACGACAAACTGATTTTTTTTCACGACAAACCCTCCCGGTTTTCGTAGCCATTAGTGAAGATGCTTAGCAGGCCTCCGGGGCCATACATCGCTGATTGTAGAGCATGTGAGTTCTTCGATTTATAGTTCCTAAAACAGCTTTAGGCAGGAGTTAGCACCTTGCCATGTGGTAGGTTGCCAGCGGTTCGCAGAGCCTGATCTCTCCCCGCTTCTGTATAAATCAACGCGCGCCGGTAAGATCGAAATAGGCGCGTAACTATTGACTTGATGCCGCAAGTATAATAGCCAACGGGCGCGAATCCAAACACCACTTCTTTTTTCTACACGATAAACTTTTTTTCGTGTTAACTCATTGGCGGCTATTTCTCAAGTCAATTCATTGGTTACTTTTGCAGGAAGACATCCGCCCCATGAATCAGACGTACCGGTATAATCGCGAAAATGCCACCCGGGTCGCTGGCACCACATCGTTGAAAGACGCTATTGGTCAGCTACTTAAAGCCTATCAGCTTCAGACTCGTTTCAACGAAACGTATCTGGAAGCGTTTTGGGGCCGCATGATGGGACCAGCCATTGCCACGCGCACCAACCGGCTGTATGTCCGCGACCGCAAACTCTACATTGAGATTGCCTCGGCTCCCCTTCGCAACGAACTCGTTCAGGCCAAGCAGAAGCTAATCTCATTGGTCAATAAAGATATGGGCACCGATGTAATTGAAGACGTAATTTTTATTTAGCGGGTCAAAACTGAATCAGTAAGTTCCGGCGTTCCTGTTGCAGCGTCAGGGGTTCAGTCACAAACTGAGCGGCCACACCTACCCGTTTGGTTATGTCTAACCAGTCTCGTTCTGAAAGAATCAGAAAGCCATTCTCCTTGCGAACGGTATAATACGACGAAAAGCGCAGTCGCACCAACAACGTCAGCATCGACAGCAGTTGACCCTGCCGCAGCGACCGCCCCAGAATGCTCAGAATATCTTTGAAAACGCTTCCACCCACCATTAAGTCGCAGATGAGCGCTTTGGCGCCGGGAGCCGCTACCTGTTTGATCGCCCGGATTAATCCCTCCACTTCGCTGGCGTTTCGGTAATACTGCACGACACTCATGACAATAATGACATTAAACTGCTGATTCGCGACCGGACTAAAGTTGAGGTAGTCGTCAGCCGGTATGTCATGGAAGTAAACGTTCGGATGAGCAGCGTGTCTGGCGCGGGCCGTTTCGTTATACCGCTTCGATATATCCAGCCCATGAATTTCGGCCACCCGGTCGTGCCAGGCATCTTCCAGATTGCCCGGACCCGAACCAATATCCAGTACTTTCTGCGTTTTCGCCAACGAAATGTAGTGCTCGACCCTCGCCAGAAAGTAGGCGTAATTCGTTGACATCGAGTCATCAAACTCATTCTCTTTTTGCCAGAAATCCAGCCAGGTTGAGGCCATACGAAATACTTGAGTTGTGGCGATAGGCCAATGGTAACTTAATTTCAGGAATTAACCGGCGCGTCGGACCCGCGCTGCAGGTGCGCCGTTGGTGTTGCCGTGTGCATCAGATAAAGCACCCGGAACCAGATCAAGACGCAGGGTAAGGCTTTCAGCACGTAGGGCTTCACGAATTGCTCCCGTAGAAAAACCGGAAATACATCACTCGGCGAGAAAACGGTGAGGATCAGGCAACTGACAAGCAGGACCCGATCAAGCCCCGTTTGCGGACTACAAAACCACCAGATGACGACGCCCGTAACGGCCGTAATGTAGGTGGGTGACTCCGAAACCGGATTAAAAATAACCTGAAAGATCAGGATAGACGCTACCATTAACAGGCGAAAGGAACGTTGCATAAACTTTTGCACCTGCACATACACCGTGCAGAAAAGCAGCACGCCCAGGCCGATGATAACCGGCGTGGCCACATCCGGTGAGATGAACACGTGAACCAGCCGGTGAATGGACGTATTCGCCCATTTATCGCCGTCTGACTTAATCAGTAACTGATTGACCCACAGTTCATATTGCCAGAGTAATTTGGCGGGTGAGGTAAACAAGAGTGGTGTCAGGCCAAGCACGACGCCCCAGAATACCGTTGACGCTAAAAAGCGAAGTTTTTGGGGGTATAGCAGAAACAACGCACCCGCTACCACGCTGTATATTTTGATATTGAAGCCCAGAACGATAAAAAAAGCCGCCCAGAACGGCTGCCGTTTTTCAAAACTAACATAGGCAAACAATGGGATAGCCGCAATGAATGGATTTGTCTGGCTGTTGACCAGCGAGGTAAACAGCTCCTGCAAACAAAACCAGTACCCGAACACCTTTTGCTGATGCGTGAGGGGCATTCGGTACACGGCCAGCACCCAAACACCGGCAAAAAGCAATTGCCATAGAAACAAACCTACCGAATAAGGCAGCGCAAAAACCGGCGCAAACAGCGCGGCAAACGTGGGAGCGTAATGATAATGGTCGGTGTATTCGGTTGGGTAAAGTGCGTAGAGACTTTTCCCATGGATGAGGTGATCGAGGGAATAATAGAAGATCAGGTAGTTGTTCGACCCATCGGCAAAAACAATACGGGTACTGGCGAACAACGTAAGTAAGGCATAAACCCCGAAAATCAGCCGAAAATCACTAAAAATTGGCTTCCTAAAAAACGATACCATGGGGCAAAAATAGCAGAAATGAGACTGACGCTTAGTGGGTATCCGAGTTGAGTTGCTGTACAAACTCGCCCATCGTCCCGAATTCGCCAAGCGGCTTCAGATAACGAAGCAGCTTTTCAACCCGGTCGAGCAGTACATCGCGCGAGTGCCGACGAACATAGGCCGGAATTTTTCTATAGGCCGACAGGTCGGTGAACTCCCAGGGATGCACATACAGATTCAGAAAGCCGTCGGTTTGCAGGGTTTGGCGGCAGAGTTGTTTATAATAAGCAAACGGAACGTTTTTCAGACTTAACCAGAAAAGTGGCAGCCGGAGTGTGGGGGTCACCGATGCCGGAATTTGCCATACCCCGGCCTCCCAAAATGGATGCCGGGGTTCGCCCCAATGGTTATACCGGCCTGGCAACCAGGTTGGGTGCAACGACGAATTATATTGATAACCAGCCCGCTGCACGTCGTTTGGATCAACAAAACCCATGCGTGCCCGCCGAAATCCTGTTACTGGCTTCGTTAAGAGTTCTTCCAGCGCTAAACGGGATTTGAGCAAATCGGCCGGTTCAAATGTGGTGTGATAATAGCCGTGCGATGCAATTTCGTGTTTTTGCGCCAACCTCCGGATCAGGTCTGGTTCATGAAGGGCATAGTTGGCCGTTGTAAACAGGGTAGCCGGGGTTCCTACAACCTCGAATCGGTCGGTCAGCAACCGCAGCCCGCGCGTTGAAACAGCCACTTGTTCATCTAAAGAAATGGGATGTCCGAATTCAACGGCGGTATCGAACTCTTCTACGTCAACGGTGAATAAAATAGATCGTCTTCCTCCTCGGTTGGGGCTTGCCATGTTGTTACGGTCTCCTCAATCTCGCTCGTATCGCTAATGATGTAGGCCGGTCGCCCTTTTACTTCAACGAACGTTTTGCCCAAATATACGCCGATAATGCCGATCATGATGAACTGCACCCCACCAATCAGCACTAAGAGTACGACCAGTGTTGTCCAGCCGGATACCGTCGCATTGGTGAAGAAATATTCATACGTAGCTTCGGCGCCGAACAGCAAAGCGAATAACGACATCCCGAAACCAAGCAAAACCGATAAATACAACGGCTTTGTGGAGAACGAAGTAATACCCATAGCCGCTAACTGCAGCATTTTGCGAAACGAATATTTGGAGCGACCGGCATAGCGGGCGGCCGGCTGATACAGAATTCGGCATTGCCGGAATCCTACCCACGAGATAGCGCCCCGCAAAAACAAATCGTTCTCCTTGAATTGGTTGAGCGTGTCAACAACTTTGCGGTCGAGTAGCCGGAAATCAGCCGCCCCATCCTCAATTTGCAGGCCCGACACGTTGCGAAGCAACTTGTAGAAATATTTCGACGTTGTTCGTTTGAACAACGACAGTTTCGGGTCGGCCTGCCGGACGGTGTAGACCACTTCGTAGCCTTCGCGCCACTTGTCAATCAGGGTGGGTATCAGTTCGGGCGGGTGCTGAAGGTCGGCATCGAGGCAGATAACGGCCTGACCGCGAGCGTTTTCATAACCTGCCCGCAGGGCCATCTGGTGACCGAAATTGCGCGAAAAGGAGAGAAAGCGAACCACTGAATAGGCTTTGCTCAACTGCCGAAGCACATGGCGGGTCTGGTCGGAACTACCATCGTCAATTAGTAGAATTTCATACGAATCATACCGTTCCATAACGACCATGAGCCGATGAACCAGAACGGGCAAATTTTCTTCTTCATTAAAAGCGGGCACAATCAGGCTAATCATACCTGGGTAAGACCTCATAGATCGAGTGTGTTGTTAAGGGCCGTTACGGACGGATTTCGGTTAAAAAACGGATGCTAAATTAAGTAAAAGTACTTAGTTTTTATCAACTATTACAGAAAAGTTAATGCTGCTATTTTATACTTGTCTGCCTTCGGGCCGGCGTTTCTTTCTTTACAAAAAGTATGTAGCGACTGAGAACAGTTCGCTCAACCGCAATCAGTTCTAACTGGAGCAGAATAGTCTGTTGATAAAGTTCGGCGGGTCGCTCAGTCATAGCCAATGCACGCAGGATGCCATTCGGTTCGTTGATCCGCAGTTGCAACCGACGAGCCACCACCGCCAGCAGTGTGGTTACGCCCAACAAGGCCGTTACAATTTCAATTGCATGCTTGGAGTGAACAGAATGCGTAGTGATTTGGGTTAGCAAAGAGGTAGGGCAAATTTGCTATAACTTTGTTAGCCAACCTACCTCAAATGTCTACTAATTGACAAACCTATCCAGCATGAATACCACAAAGCCCCGTCTATTCAACCATGCTCCCAAAAACAGCGAGTTAGTTAAGCAGGAAGAACAGCGCAGCGACCTTGGTTTCGGCATGAAATTAACCGACTCAAAGTCGCGGCTGGTGAATCAGGATGGTACGTTCAACGTTGTTCGGGTGAATGGCACTCTCTGGGACCGGCTGAACCTCTATAACCGGCTCATTACGATGCGCTGGGTTCCGTTTTTTTCCTTGCTTTTAGCCGCTTACCTTACGGCGAACACCCTTTTCGCCAGTATTTATATGCTGGCCGGTGCCGAATCACTCGTTGGTGTTGACGATGCCGTGCTGAATGGTCCGTTTTGGAAGTGCTTCTTTTTCAGTTCGCAAACGCTAACGACGGTGGGCTACGGGCATATTTCGCCGAATAGCTTCCTGACGAGTTCCATTGCGGCTTTTGAGTCGATGATTGGCCTGCTGGCTTTCGCCTTAGCCACGGGCTTGCTTTACGGGCGGTTTTCGCGCCCGGTAGCCCACATTCGTTTCTCGAAGAATTCGGTCTTTGCGCCCTACTTAGACGTGAATGCCTGGATGTTTCGCATCATCAATACCCGCGCCAACCAGCTTATTAATCTGGACGTAACGATAACGATGTCGCGGCTGGAATCGAAACCCGATGGCACCCTTTATCGCAAATATTACGGGCTAAATCTGGAGCGTAGTAAAGTAGCATTTTTCCCGGCAAACTGGACGTTGGTTCATCCCATCACGGACCAAAGCCCGCTGTATGGCTGCACGCCCGAGGACCTTGAAAAATCGGATACTGAATTTCTGGTTTCCCTGCAAGGGCTGGATGACACCTTCGTGCAGAGCGTTCATACGCGCTTCTCGTACCGCCACGACGAAGTTCGCTGGGGGCATAAATTCCGGCCGATGTTCGATGGAACCCAGACCGAGGTGAATCTTGATTTAGACAAACTCGACGAAACGGAAGAAGCTGCATTAAATTGATCGTTTACTGTTCCAGATTTCAACGCTCAAGTTTTAAGTCTGATTGGGCGGCCTGAAACCTGACACCTGAAATCTGAAACCTACCTTGATTCTCCCCCCTTTTCTGCGCCCCGGCGATACGGTTAGCGTTGTGTCGCCCGCCAGTTGGTTTCCCTATGAAGAATTAGCCGACGGGCTGCGGATTCTGCGCGACGACTGGCAGCTTCATGTGATTGAGGGCGATAGCCTGCACGCTGTCGATGGGCCGTTTGCCGGGTCCGACGAGCTTCGCCGGGCCGACCTCCAACGGATGTTCGATGACCCGAACGTGCGGGCAGTATTTGCGGCTCGCGGAGGGTATGGCTGTTACCGAATTGCCGATGGACTTGATTTAACGCAGTTAAAGGCGAATCCAAAGTGGCTTGTGGGGTTTAGCGATGTGACAGTACTCTTAAATTTACTCCATAACAACGACATCGTGAGTCTGCACGGCCTGATGCCCCGTCAGTTTGGCGACCCCGACCGGGCGGCCTCGCTGGAGTCATTGCGGCAGTGGCTGTTTGGCCGGCACCCCGCCCAATACATTGTGCCAGCGCACTCGCTCAACCGACCGGGCCGGGCGCAGGGGCCACTTGTGGGTGGAAATTTAACCATGCTCATTAATTCACTCGGCACACCCACCGATGTCGATTTTAACGGAAAAATTCTGTTCATCGAAGACATTGACGAAACGCTTTTTTCCCTCGACCGGATGATGACGCAGCTTCGCCGGGCCGGGCGCCTGCAAAATCTGGCGGGCCTGGTGGC
Organism: Spirosoma areae; assembly: GCF_054781775.1. Taxonomy (NCBI): domain Bacteria; kingdom Pseudomonadati; phylum Bacteroidota; class Cytophagia; order Cytophagales; family Cytophagaceae; genus Spirosoma; species Spirosoma areae. Next base: position 28,664 of record NZ_BAAGTT010000048.1, read on the forward strand.
CGGGCAGTTCACCGATATGCGTAGTAATCTTTCGCTGCCGTTCGGTAAGGAGGCTTACGAGCTAATTGCCGAAGCCGTTTCGGACTATTCGTATCCAGTTTTGTTCAATTTCCCAGCCGGTCACGTCGATTTTAACCTGGCGCTGCCCATCGGGAAACCGGTAAAATTAGTCGTTCAGAAGAAAGAAGGACAACTTCATTTTCACCCGTAAGCGATATTTTTTATGGCTTTCTCCAACGCCGTTATCTGGATTACCGGCGCATCGTCGGGTATTGGTGAGGCCGTCGCGCTTGAACTCAGTGAGCACAAAAACGTCAAATTAGTGCTATCAGCCCGGCGTGAAGCTGAATTACAGCGAGTGGCTGCACAAACGAAATTGCCCGCGTCCGACGTGTTGGTTTTGCCGATGGACATGACTGACATCGACCGCCTGCCCGCTCATGTCGAAACGGTATATAAGCAATTTGGCCGCCTTGATTACGTATTTCAGAATGCGGGCATTACTCAGCGAAGTTCCGTGCTCGACACCGACTTTTCGGTTTACCGGCGCATCATGGACGTCAATTTCTTCGGCGTGGTAGCCCTCACAAAAGCGGTGCTACCGTTCATGCTGGCGCAGGGCAGCGGCCATTTTGTGGTTACGAGTAGCGTGGCGGGCAAGTTAGCTACGAAGCAGCGTTCGGGCTACAGCGCCAGTAAACACGCACTACACGGTTTTTTCGATGCACTTCGGGCCGAGACCTATAATGCTGGCCTGCGGGTAACGCTTGTTTGTCCCGGCTACATCCGAACGGACATTTCGCTGAATGCACTCGCCCACAATGGACAAGTTCACGGCAGGATGGACGAAAACCAGGACAAAGGCATGGCTCCCAACAATTTCGCGAAGCGGCTGCTGCGGGCAGTGTTACAGGAAAAGGAAGAAGTTTACATTGGCGGCCCGGAAACCTATGGCATTTACCTCAAGCGATTTCTACCGGGTTTGCTGTCCCGTATTTTGCGAAATAGGGAAGGAACCTAAAGGCTTAAAGACAGCGTAACGGAGGGCCGCACGGCAAATACAGAGTTTTGCTGATTTTCTCTGTATTCTCCGTGCGGCCCTCCGTTACGCTGTCTTTAAGCCCTATTTACCGCTCACTGCCCCACCCTTACTGGCCTGCTCCATATAATCCGTTGTGAGGTGGCAGAGTGATTTCATCCCCAGCACGAAGCAACTTTCGTCAATCTGGAAATCGGGCGTGTGGTGCGGAGCTGCGTCCTCTATTTTTTTGCCTTTGCTCATGCCACCTAAGAAGTAAAAGAAGCCCGGCACTTTCTGCTGATAAAAAGAAAAGTCTTCAGCACCGGTTTGAGCGGGCGTCAGTTTGACGTTATTCTTCCCGGCCACCGCTTCGAGGGTTGGAGCCATCTGGTCGGTCAGTTTGGGATCGTTGTAGGTGACGGGGTACTGAATGTCAATTTTTACGTCGGCTTTGGCCCCGGCACTTTCGGCAATATGGGTGGCAATTTCGGTGATGCGCCGATGCACTAATTTCTGGGCTTCAGGGCTAAACGTTCGGATAGTACCGATCATGTTGGCTTCTTCGGGGATAATATTCTGCCGAATGCCGCTATGCAGCGCCCCCACTGTAACCACAGCCGCGTTGTCGGTCAGGATGACATTCCGGCTGACGATGGTTTGCAAGCCCATGACCACCTGCGCCGAAGTCACAATCGGGTCGACCCCCGACCAGGGTGCCGCCCCATGCGTTTGTTTCCCTTTAATTTTTATGGCATACTTATCAACAGCGGCCATGGTGGCGCCGGGTCTGTATTTAATCGTACCCACTTCGGTTTGCGAATTGATATGCAAGCCAAAAATGGCGTCGACCCTGGGATTTTCCAGTACACCCTCTTTCACCATCAGGTAAGCGCCCCCTTCTTCGCCCTCGGGAGCGCCCTCTTCGGCGGGTTGGAAGATGAATTTGACCGTACCGCGCAGGTCGCTCCTGACCGATGCCAGTACTTCAGCGGCTCCCATCAGCATGGCTACGTGCGTATCGTGGCCGCAGGCGTGCATGATGCCCGTTTGCTGGCCATTGAATTCCGTCCGGACTTCTGACTTGAAGGCCAGCTCACCCCGTTCTGTCACGGGCAGGCCATCCATATCGGCACGAAGCGCCACAACAGGACCGGGCTTACTGCCTTTAAGCAACCCCACAACGCCCGTTTTACCGACTCCTGTTTTTACCTCCATACCAAGCGATTGGAGATGAGCCGCAATTTTGGCGGCTGTCTGAAATTCGCGGTTGCCTAATTCGGGATGCTGATGAAAATCGCGTCGCCAGGCAATAACTTTCTTTTCGAGACTTTCTGCGGTTTTGTCCATGCGGGCATTGAGCGTTGCTCCCTGGCCTGAAGCTGTATATATACTGAGAACACACACGGACACACCAGCGCAGATTAATAAAGGCTTTTTCATTAAATTATACAATTTTAATCAACAGTCTATTTAGTGGTCAAGTTACGATTAAACAGAAATAAAGTACTGCATTTCGGCTATAATTAATTATTTATATGAACCAAAGTCTGCTATTACTAAATAGTTTCGCCTGCTTACTGATACGTCTATATCATTCAACATACTTCTTTAGTGAGATTATGCATCCTGTTATTATCCAGTTTAGGAGTATTGCCTTTATTCGTGTTGTCCAACTACTTTTCCGGGTAGCAATTGCGCTTATGTAACCTTTTGGCTACCTCAGCAGTATTATACAAAAAAAATCCTTACCACATAGTATATAATTGAGATATCCTTTCGGCAAGTATTATATTTGTCCCCATTTTCCATTTTATATCATGTTAATTTAATCTCTACTCACTAATGAGAAAATTTTTAGCAGGAAGCTGGTTGCTTTCGCTCTTATTCTGCCTGCCTGTATTGGCTCAGGATGTAGCAGTAAGTGGCCGCGTTACTTCATCAGACGACGGCTCCGCCCTGCCGGGTGTGAGCATACAGGTAAAAGGGACAACTCGGGGCACTACAACGGATGCCGATGGGAACTACAAAGTCAGTGTGGCCCCAAACAGCCGATTGGTGTTCAGCTACATTGGTTTCAGCAATCAGGAAATCGTAGTTGGCAGCCAATCGACCATCAATGTCCAGTTAGCAGCCGGAGCGGCCAGTCTCGACGAGATTGTGGTAACAGCACAGGGAATCGAACGGGACAAACGCTCGCTCGGCTACTCAACGCAGGAAGTCGGGAGTACGCTGCTGGCTCAGAAATCGGAGCCAAACCTATTGAATGCCCTGCAGGGTAAATTGGCAGGTGTTAATATTTCGAGCCAAAGTGGTTCGCCGGGGGCTTCGACCAACATCAACATTCGGGGGATCACGTCGTTTAACGGATCGAACCAGCCACTGATCGTGGTGGATGGCATCATCTTCGGGAACGACGTCAACGTAACGGGAAACACCCTGTTTCAGGCGCAGTCGTCCAACCGTCTGGCCGACATTAACCCCGAAAGCATCGAATCCGTTAACGTACTGAAAGGCCCGGCAGCGGCTGTACTGTATGGGTCGCGGGCGTCAGCAGGAGCCATTATCATCACGACCAAAACGGGCCGGAACAATGCCAACAAAACCGAAGTAACCGTTACCTCATCGTATAATGTACAGAACGTATATGGCCTACCGAAATTCCAGAATGAGTATGGCCAGGGAACAAACAACCTGTTCGTTAACAATTCAACGGCTTCGTGGGGTCCGGCTTTTGCGGGTGGACCGACATCAGTAACGAATTTGCAGGGTGAGTCAAGGCCCTATCAGGCTTATCCGAATAACGTGCGGGATTTCTATAAGCAGGGTAGTATCTTCCAGAACGCGGTAAACATTGCGGGCGGTGATGTGAACAGAAATTTCAACCTTGCCGTAGGCAATACAACGCAGAATGGTATTACGGAAAAATCCAAGTTCAACCGCACGAACGTTCAAATTGGTGGTGAAACCCGCCTGACCAATGGCTTGCGTATTTCAGCCACTGGCACGTATGTGCAATCCGTGCAGGGTGGGTCAATTCTCGGCAATGGCGGTAGTGCGTTTGGACAATTAACCCGGATTCCGCGTAGTTATGATCTGACCGGTGAGCCTTATCAGGATGCCAACGGGCAGAGCATCTATTTCCTGACCTCATCGACCAACCCGAACTATTCGATTCGAAACTCGACTTTAGACAGTCAGGTAGACCGCTTTTTCGGCAACTTCAGCGTGGGGTATGACATTGCGAAATGGCTAAGTGTTTCGTACCGCGTTACGGGCGATACCTATACGGACCGCCGGAAAGGGGTCGAAAACATTGGCGCAGCCCGCGCTCCGCAGGGTTCGGTGGAACAAAATACCTTCTTCCGGTCAGAACTCAACGGCGACCTGCTCATTACGGCCAAGACCAGCAAATTTTTCTTAGAAGGGTTGAGCGCTAACCTGTTACTTGGAAACAACATTAACCAGCGCAAATTTCAGGACCAATCAGTCACAGCCGAACAATTGACGATTCCAGGCTTTCTGAATGTAAGCAACGGTTCAGTATTTACCAGTAGTTCCGAAGAGAGTTCACTCCGCCGGTTAGTAGGCTATTATGCCCAGGCATCGTTCGATTATAACAACTACCTGTTTCTGGAATTGTCCGGTCGCGCCGACCAATCATCGACCCTGCCTGCCAGCAGCAGCACCTATTTCTATCCGGCAGCCTCGATTAGCTTTGTGCCGACAGATGCCTTCAAACTCCAGTCCAGCGTACTTTCGTATGCGAAAGTACGTGCCAGTATCGCCCGCGTTGGTCGGGATGCTGACCCGTATCTGCTCAACTCGGTCTTTGTTAAGTCTACCTATGGTAATAACTTAGCCAGCATCACCTTCCCGTTATCGGTGGGCGGTGGCAGCCTTCCAGGGTTTGGTATCAGCAATCGAATCGGTAATAACTCCCTCACCCCGGAGTTCGTTACGTCGACCGAAGTGGGTGCAAACCTCGGCTTCTTCAACAACCGCCTGAGCATCGATGCCGCCTACTTTTTTACCCGCTCGACCGATCAGATTTTCAACGTATCCATCTCGAACTCATCGGGCTACGACACACGTACGACCAACGTGGGTGAACTACAGAACCGGGGTATCGAACTGGTATTATCAGGCACACCAATTCGCGTAAGCGGGTTCAAATGGGATATAACGGCTAATTTCACCCGGATTCGGAACAAAGTTGTTTCGATTGCGCCAGGCGTGAAGCAATCGGGTATTACAGGTAATGGCTTTATCGGCATCACCCCATCTATTGTTGAAGGGGAACCTTATGGTGTGATTGTCAGTACGGCTAACCCGCGCGTACAGACTACGGATCCCAATGGAGCCAACTACGATCCTACGGGTCAGTTTGCTGGGCAGATTGTGATTAACCCCACAACGGGTCAGTTTGCGCCCGGTGTTGCTGGTCAGGTTATATCGAACCCGAATCCAGATTATACGCTGGGAATCAATAACTCCTTCTCATTCAAAGGCCTGACTCTGTCGGCCTTAGTCGACATTCGGCAGGGCGGGCAACTCTTTTCGTTTAGTGCTGCCGACTATCGGACCGCAGGTTCGATTTATGTGACGGGTATCGACCGCGATCAGCCGCGTATTCTGCCGGGTGTAATTCCCATTACCAGTACGGACGGCAAGGTAACGGGCTACCGGCCTAACAACATTCAGTTGTCTTCTCAGGCCTATTGGGCTGGTCTGGGTGGTTTGGCTTCGGAAGGCGCCGTTTTTGATGCGACCAACTACCGCCTGCGCGAAGTATCTCTGAGCTATACCTTACCCAAATCCCTGCTGAATAAAACACCATTCGGTGCCATTTCTGTAGGTGTAAGTGGCCGGAACCTTTACTTCTACGCACCGGGCTACTTCTCTGATCCGGAGGTTAACACCCAGGGAGCTGGTAACATTCAGGGGCTTGATTTAAATGGTCCGCCGAATACCCGCAACTATGGTGTAAACGTTCGGCTCACTTTCTAATTACACGTTATTATCCTGATTTCATCCATGAATACTATAGTTAGAAAAGCATTCGTACTGCTGCCCTTTTTGGTGGGACTGAACGGATGCACTAAATTTCTCGATGTCAACGTTACGCCAAATAACCCGACATCCGTTCCGCCTTCGGTGCTGCTACCAGCCGCACAGTATGGTACAGCATTTGCGAACGCGAATGAGTTAAATCGCTTCGCGTCAACACTTACCCAACAGTTGGCCGGTGCCGCCAATAGCCCCGCCAACTACGATGTATATGTGACGAGCGGAGCTGATTTTGGCAACCAGTGGCGGTTTGAAATTTATGACGGTGCTTTGGTGAACTACGATCAGATCATCCGACTTGCCGATGCGTCGAATTCAAAGGCGTATTCTGGCATTGCCAAAATTCTGAAGGCGTATACCTATTCGCTGGCCACCGATGTATGGGGCGATATTCCGTATTCGCAGGCGTTACAGGGCGAAGCAAATCTGCAGCCACGGCTTGACAAACAAGAGGACATTTACAAAGGCAATCAATCGGCTGGTATCCAAAGCTTATTCGATCTGGTACGTGAAGGGCTTACTGATTTAGCGGCTACATCCGTTACCAAACCTGGTGCCGACGATGCCATCTACAAAGGTGATTTAGCCAAATGGCGCCGGGCTGGCAACACATTACTGCTCAAAATGGCAAACACCATTAGCCGCAAAGAGCCCGCTTTAGCTAAAACAATTATCGATCAGGTCATTACCGGTGGTCAGTTTATTACCTCGAATGCCGATGACCTGAACGTAGTGTTTGGTGCCAGCGTCGGCAGCCGCGACCCGCGTTATGAATACACGGTTGTCAGTTCATTTAAAGATGACATCATTCTAAGCACGCGGTATCTGAATCTGCTCCAGGCTAACAATGACCCGCGTCTGCCGCTCTTCTTTACGAAACCGGTGGCCAACTACGTAACCTGGGATAATGGTCAGGCAGGCGCTCGGCCTACACCGGTCAGTAGCTGGTCCCGTTATAATACGTATATTACCGGAGCCAATGGCGAAGGCCCCGTGCGCTTGCTGACGAGCTTCCAGCGGGCGTTTATCTTGGCCGAGTCGGCGCTGACGCTGGGCACAGCGGGCGATCCGCAGGCGTTATATACCGAAGGTATTCGGGCGTCGATGACGCTGGCGGGTCTGACAGCCACCCAAATTGACGCGTACCTGACAGCTAATCCGAAAATAGCTACGCTGACGGGAACAACCGCTCAGAAGTTAGAACAGATCATCACTCAGAAGTACATTGCTTTCACCGGGAATGGATTGGAAACCTGGAATGATTACCGCCGGACCGGCTACCCGATTCTGCGCGATTCGCAGAACGCCGTTGGGATTGATGGCACTCGTCCAGTACGGGCCGTCTACATCACTCAGGAAATCGAACGGAATCCGAACTTCCCAAATCCGGCTCCGCAGACGAATGTCAAATTATGGTGGGATATTGACTAAACATGGTCAGTCCGTTTAACAAAGCAAACGAATGAAACAGACACTTATAAAAGGACTTTTACTGGCAACGCTGGCTGTGACCAGTTTCGCCTGCGAAGATGATTTAGAATACGGCCCTCTGGTTCGCGACAATCGGCCCGCCGTTCCGGTAACGTTTCCGGGCGCCATCACCTATGGGGGTAACCCATTCCTCGATGTGTCGACAGCCGGTGGTGGAGCTATCAAGTTCACCCTGTCGATTCCGGCCAGCACGGGTCGCACCATTAAGGAAATCACACGCGTAGTTGGTGGTGGAACGGCTATCAATGCTGCTTCGCTAAATACGGCGTCCGCTGCGATTAATACCGCACCCATTCCGGGCACGGGGACAACTGCCGTATTTGAAACAACACTGGCGGCTTTCAAAACCAAATACCCAACCGTTGTTACGACGCCGGGTACAACGACTGTTCCGCGCGAGATTGCCTTTATTTTTTTGGTAACCCTCGACGATAACACCCAGATTATTACCCAGCAGGTACGGGTTCGGGTGCAGGTATAACGCTGAGTTAAAGAAACAAAAAGCGGCTCGGATTAACCGGGTCGCTTTTTTGTTTTAGTTGTATTTGTTAGAATTCAAGTCAGTCATGCCTATGCAGACATTCACCCGACCAATAACGTATCAGGAGTTCAGAGAGATGGACTTTGAGGAGCAGGAACTCAACGAATTCATTTTTGAACTGATTGATGGACAACTGGTGGCTCGTAACTTCCCTACTGCATCGCATCAGCGGATTTTAGCCGAACTTCATTTACTGATCGGTGGTCATGTAAAAATCAACTTGACGCAGGCCACACTTACGCCAAACGCCAGCAAATACCGCAACGTGGGCACGTTGAATCGGTGGCTCCCAAAGTAGCCGCCCAATGCGCCACCCGCAAAAGCAGCGCCAACCCAGGCATACAGGGCGGGGTCCGGCGAATAGCCTTTGCTCAATAGGCCAAACAGCCCGGACAAGGAGTTCACGAAAATGAACAGAGCCGACGTAGCCGCTACTTCCTTGAGTCGCGCCCAGCGGAACAGCAGCATGAGTGGGCTAAGCAGGATGCCCCCTCCAATGCCAATCATGCCCGAAAGCAGGCCAATTACGCCCCCCGTCACCAAAGCGGGCACTAACGGAATAGGCCGGGTTTCTTCGTCCCGACCCCGCACGGTCCAGAGCAGACGCACAATTACCAAAAGCAGGCAGACCGCCAGCAATTGCCGATACAGTGTATCACTCAGCGGGATTTTGGCTCCTGCAAAGGCCAGTGGCACGCTCGCCAAAGCAAACGGCCAGAATGTATTCCAGCGAAAATGACCCGCCCGGTAGAACTGCACAAACGAAATCGTTGACACGAACAGATTCAGCATCAAAGCCGAGGGTTTGGTTAGAGCGGGTGAAATACCGAACAGGGCCATTGTTGCCAGATAGCCACTGGCTCCACCATGCCCAACCGAGGCATACACAAACCCAACAATGAACAAACAAATCAGGAAAGCAACCGAATAATCCATGTGTACGGGATTCGTTAATAAAGAAGGTTCTATACTAAAATGCCTGTATCAACCCCACAGCTAAAGCAGCGGGCTGACAAATACAGTTTCTCAACTAACAATTTCATTCACCTGCTCGTATAAACGCATAGTTTGACGAAAGTTAACAGAATCAATCATGAATGTACGCAACCTGCGGCTGTTGTTCCCGTTAAGTTTCCTGCTAATTGCCACCATTGCACGGGCGCAGTTGCCCATTCGCGGCACGCGCTGGCAAGGGGTTATGCTGGCTCCAAATGAGGTTCGGGTAAGGCTAACGTTTCGCCGGGATACACTCCTCATCAGCACCGGAACAAACACCATCCCCCTGGAAATGATGCGGTATCAGCAAGCAGGCGACACGCTGCAGCTTCAGAAACTTGCCGGACAAAGTTCCTGTGAAACGAGCCTGCCGGGCCAGTTCCGGCTTGTTTATGTCGACAACGGTGAGGGATTTTTGCTGCAACCGATTCGTGATGATTGCTCTGAACGGCAAAAGCTGTTCGAGTCAAAAACACCTTTTGTTCGCCTTCGGCCAAACGCCAGTCAGCCGCCCCGCAACTGGCCTTACCTTGACCCCACCACCGACTCGGTGGCGGGCATCAGCCTGAATCGCGCGTATGCGTTACTGAAAAACCGACCCTCGGTGCCGGTCGTGGTGGGCGTGCTGGATTCGGGCGTCGACATTACCCACGAAGACCTTCGGGATGCCATCTGGGTAAATCCGAAAGAAACGCCGGGCAACAACGCCGACGATGACAAAAATGGTTATGTCGATGACCTGAACGGGTGGAATTTTATGGGCGGCAAAGACGGAACTACGTATGAGTATGACCAGCCCGAAATTACGCAGACCTATCTGCTGCTGAGAAATAAATACGACAACGCGGATCCGACGAAACTAAGCCAACTGGAGAAGCGCCAGTATACCACCTACCAAACGGCTAAAAAACAATATCTGCAACGCTATAAACCTGATTTTTTTATCCGCACAGTCCTGGCCGATACGGTTCGTTTCTGGCAAATTGCGGACCAAATCCGGCGCAAGCTGCCCGACACGGTTACCTCGCAGCAACTCATCAGGCAGGTCGATTTGGGTGCTGATACAGTAGCCATTACGGTACGCAATCTCCTGGCAGACACCTACCTGCCGCAGTTTGGTTCGTTTCGTTCCTATGCCGGGCTGGTCCGTCAAAACTGGGCACGCTTTCGGCAAATGACCGGCAGCGAATCCGATATTGCCTACAATCCAGACTACAACGCCCGCCAGGCAGTGGGCGACAATCCCGCCAACCCGAACGAACGCTATTACGGAAGCCCACGCATGCTTATTGGTCAGTCTGAACAATTGGCCGTACATGGCAGTCACGTGGCGGGCATCATTGGCGCAAAACGGGGTAATGGCCGGGGCATCGACGGGGTCGCCGACAACGTTCGCATCATGCCTGTATCGGTTGTTCCGGCCAATGGCGACGAGCGCGATAAAGATGTTGCCAACGGCATTCGGTATGCCGTGGAAAATGGTGCGAAAGTGATTAATATGAGTTTTGGCAAACGACTGTCCCCCTTTAAGGAGCAGGTCGATGCGGCCATCCGCTTTGCCGAAGAGCACGACGTGCTCATTGTTCATGCGGCAGGTAACAATGGCGAAAACTACGATTCGCTTCCCGCCTATCCATCGGCACGCTATGAGAATGGCCAGACGGCTCAGAACGTTCTGGTCGTTGGCAACAGCACCTGGCGCGTTGGCGAAAGTTTGCCCAGCCGCTCGTCCAACTACGGCATCCAGACCGTTGACCTGTTTGCGCCCGGCAGCGAGATTCTGTCAACGTTGCCCAATAACCGCTATGCCAGTTTCTCCGGCACCAGTATGGCCTCGCCAATGACAGCGGGCGTGGCCGCTCTGCTCCGCTCTTATTTCCCGAAACTAACGGCGGTTCAGGTGAAGGCAATTTTGCTGAAAAGCAGCTATCGACCCGACTTACTGGTGCGGAAGCCTGGCCGGTTGTCGCAGCAGATACCCTTCAAAAAGCTAAGCCGTTCGGGGGGGCTGCTCAATGCCTACGAAGCGGTGAAGATGGCAATGGAAAACTAAAAATTACCACGCCACTTCCCGTTTGTCGTGCCAGAATTTCCCGGTTTCGGACTGGGGAGCGTCGGTAGCCAGCCAGACGATGGTTTCGGCTCCTTTCTCAACCGGGCGATTCGCGTCTGGACCGCCCATATCGGTGCGAACCCAGCCGGGGTCAACGCAGTTTACAGCAATGTTATGGGGTTTGAGCGCTCCGGCAAATTGCTTCGTTACGGCGTTAAGAGCCGTTTTAGAGATGCTGTAGGCAGGCGCGTAGGTTTCCATATCATTCAGTGCGCCCGCCCCGCTCGACACATTCACGATGCGGGCGCCATGGGGGCTTTTTTGCAGGTGTTCCAGAAAATCCTGAATAATCAGAATGGGGCCGGTTACGTTAGCCTTCAGCGTGCGGTCGAGCATTTCGGTATTTAGTTTGAGGATAGTTTCGCCATGATCTTCCAGTACACCGGCATTGTTCACCAGCACATCCAAATGGTCGGCTTTTTGCGAAAACGTACCACAGGCCGTTCTAATGCTGACGGGGTCTGTTACATCGAGGTGAATAAACGTAGACTCGTACCCCTGCCGACAAAGTTCCTCGGAGGTTTCACGGCCTTTCGCTATATCGCGGGCACCGATAAAGACCGCAAAGCCACGCTGGGCCAATTGTCGGGCAATCTCTTTGCCAATTCCTTTATTAGCTCCCGTTACGAGGGCAGTGCGCTGATGTTCCGTTTTCATGTATCGTTCGTTAGTTGAACAGGGGGACTAAGTGGCGTGAGTGGAGCAGTTAGAAGTTGTCTTACTCAGTTATACACGCGCCTGTTCCACATACTACCCTCCCGCCACTTAGTACAGTAAATAACATACGCCCTAAAATGTTTACAAAATCAACCGTATACTCAAACGGGATGACCGTTTCCTAAGTACTGTTGTTTAAATTAGTAGATTAGCATCTAAACTTGCACTGTGTTTTACCCGGCTACCTAATGAAAACACTTTCTTCTTTTTTGGTCCTTGCACTGCTCCCTTCAGGTTTGCTCGTTGCTCAGGCGCAATCGACAACCTTGTCGAAACCGGCAACGACCAGTCCAGGCGCCACCACTTCATCAACAGGAACCTCTGCCAATCGCCAGCAGGAACTTTACGATCAGTATCATGGCATTACTAAAAAGCCAGCGACATCTACCCCAGCGACCGTGCCCACCCGTGCAGAAACACCTCTGCCAGCCCGCGAGATGACCCGCACCCAGCCAACGGCAACGCCCAGTCGTCCGCAGCGAAGTTCCTTAGAGGGCAGCACCGGGGGCGTTCGGATCGGTTTGCGCGGGGGAGTTACCTATCCAATCTATACAGAAAAGCCGGCACTTGTTAAAGCTGGCGTTGGTTTCGTGGGTGGTATAACGTTTAATTTCGGCGGAGGAACCCTCTCGTTTCAGCCCGAAGTCAACTACGCCCGGTACAGTCAGAAAATTACCGGCCTGGCCGAATCCATTGCGACCGACATTATTGAGGTACCGCTGCTGCTCAAAATTGCATCAGGAACCTACGAGGGCAATCGTTTCTTTGTAAACGTCGGACCGTATGCGGCTTATGTCGCCAGCGCCAGCGTAGATGGCAAGAAAGTCGATCTAAGCAACATCAAGGGGCGTTTTGGTTTCGGCGCGGCTTTAGGCCTCGGCACCGCCCTGAAAGCCGGGCCAGGCCATATTACCATTGAAGTTCGGGGGCAATATGCATTGGGCGATACGGAGGAAGGGTTTAATACCGACTCCAAAACCATTCTCGGACAGGCTACCCTGGGGTATGTATTTCCGCTGGGTGGCCGATAACCGATAAATTCTCATAGAGTGGGTTTTTAGAATGGCGACAACCGGTTTGGGGGTCGCCATTTTTGTGTCTGCTTACACAAACGCTACGCTCCTGGTCCAGAGCCAGTCTGCGTTGGCGTCGGTTACATCGTGGCTCAGGGTTGCTTTAGGCTGACTATCAACGAAATAGGCACCGTTGTTGCGCTCACCAACCGCTTTCATGGATGCCGATGCCAGAAAAACCGATGTCTGCGCCCCCCGTTCCGGCGAACGCATCAGGGGAGCGGCCAATCGAAATAATTGCCCTACGAAACCGGGCGAATCGACGCCGAAGTTCGTCCGCACGACGCCCGGATGCACTGAATACGACGAAATGCCCGTTCCGGCCAATTGACGGGCAGCCGCCCTGGCAAACAACACGTTTGCCAGTTTATCATCGCCATAAGCTGCCCAGGCCGATAGCGTGTCGATACGCCGAAAAAATCGCGCTTTGCGGCCAAGGGTATGAATCCCCGACGACAAATTGATAATCCGCACGTCGCCCGTTTCAGCAGCCGTTTTTTTGAGCAATGCCAACAAATGCCAGGTCAGAACGAAATGGCCAATGTGACTGGCGTAGAATGATTTTTCAATACCGTCGGGCGTAAACTCAACGGTTGCCGGTGTATAACCAGCATTGTTGATTAGCACGTCTAAGCGCGGGTATGTGCTGTTAATTTGTTGCGCGGCCCGACGCACCGAATCATGGTCGGCCAGGTCGGCCAACACCACATCAACCCGCGCTGAGGGGCTGCTTTGCTGAATAGCCGCCTGGGCCAATCGACCCTTTTGTTCATTGCGACACAAAAGCACCAGGTCGAATGAGCGTTTCGCCAGGGCATTGGCGGTAGCCAGTCCTAATCCTGAATTAGCGCCCGTGATGAGTGCGGTTTTGGTGTTCATGAGCGAAGATACGTCGGAGTAAGCGGTAAATGTGGTATGCCCTGCCCTGTTTATGCGAACATCCGGCTTTCCCTCACCCCCTCTCTGGGAGAGGGGCGAGGGGTGAGGGAGATCACAACCAAGACGGCCAGTCTTAGGAACTGGCCGTCGGGAAATAGGCTGGATAATGGGTGGCTCGATGGCTCTACCGAACGGTTACATTGAACGCGCCGTCGGTTAGTACTCGTTTTTTCGCACCCGTTGGATCGTAAGCGGTGAAGCTAAACGTACCGATTAGGTTCGTTGTAGTTTTTTTGGTGATGGTAATGGTTCCGCTTCCGGCATTGATTGTCGAAAAATCTTCTTTGTTGTAGGTCAAAACACCGAAGTTCACATTATTTATAGGATATGTTCCTTCGCCAACCGTATTGGGCAAGGCAATCGCAACAACATCGTTGGTTTTACTATCGAGGCCGTAGATGGCGTAGTACCCATTGCCGCCCGGAAACGTTGCCAGCGCATACGAAAAATCAGGCGCATAAGTCGTACCATCGACTTTTACCCGGAAACCCGCCTGCGTTTGGGTCGGCGTCTGACCTGGATTCTGCGCTTGGCCGGGCGTAACATCATCCGCTTTTTTGCTGCATGAACTTACGCCAACAATACCAATAATGGCCAACAGGGTTACTATACGAGAGGTTTTCATGAGTGAAAGAGTGATTGTTTGGTTTGTGTTTCTTTTTTGATGAATCAAAGCTACAACAACCAAACAGGGCCAACGATGCGACTATGTATCAGGCAGGTTTCACTTTAAACGCGGTGGAAATAACACGACAATTGGTTGTTGCCGAGCCATTACCCGTTATTGACGCAAGGGCAAGGCCCGTTGAAATCGGTAGCTGACCAGTAACCTTTTGGCCGAATGAGAGTTTCCCGCCAAACGGTTACTATCATGGCAATTAAGCAATGCGCGGTTATCCTTTGGCTTTTTTTAACAGGCGGCTGCTTTTCCTATGGGCAGGCAGTTCAACCCCAAATCGATTGCGCTGAATCCGGCCAATCAGAACGCCCGGAAACTAATAGAGCAACTGCTGAAATAGCTTTTTTTTAACAGGATTATTTCAGTTTGCCCGAATTCACGTAGAAATCCGATAGCAGCGATAGAAATTCATCTTTACGACGGCGCGAGACTTCAATTTCAGTGTTGTCACTCATCCAGACCTGGCCACCGTCGCCTTTAACGTACCGTTTGATGTGTTCCAGATTGATGATATTTGACTGATGGACGCGGAAAAAATAATAGTTATCTAAAATTTCCTCGTACTCCTTCAGCAAGCGCGACACCACAATGGCGGGGCCTTTGACTAAATGAAACTTTGTGTATGAACCCAGCGATTCGCACTGAATGATGTCGGTCATCTGCACAAAATGAATGCCCTCGGCGGTGGGTAAGGCAATGCGCTGGTTGTCATTTTTTTTCCGCTGAACCAGCCGCAGGCTTTGTGGCGTGGCGAGGTGTTCCTGTAAAATCTGAAGCTGCTGGGGATTCACGCTCCCTACCTGCGCCTTAAATTTCTCGATAGCCGCCTGTAACTCGTCGGGATCAATCGGTTTGAGCAGGTAATCAATGGCGCTGAACCGAAACGCCCGAATGGCATATTCCTGGTAGGCCGTGGTAAAAATCACGCCAAAATCTACTTTCTCGAAGCTCGACAGCAAATCGAAGCCGGTTTTGCCTGGCATCTGAATATCCAGAAACACCAGGTTGGGTTGCTCTTTCTTAATCAGTTCGATGCCCAGGTCAGCGTTTTTAGCTTCTCCACAAATGGTCACCTCCGGGCAAAGCAGGCGAATTAGATTAGTCAGAGCCTCACGGGCATTGGTTTCATCGTCAATAATTACAGCGCGTAGATGGTTCATGTCTTATATAGTTTCAATTGGAATGGTCATGCGTACCCGGGTACCAGCCGGCCGGTTGGCTTCATCATACAAATCAATTACCTCAATCCGGGCCGAACTGTCCTTCCGACGAAACGACTCGAAAATGCCCC
>NZ_BAAGTT010000049.1:0-662 GCF_054781775.1 Spirosoma areae
TTGTAAAGCGTCTCAAAGCACTGATTAGGCTGATCGGGCAGGAATCGCCGAATCATCTCTTCGTCGGTTAAGGATGTCGGCATAAAGACCGTTGGGCTTTACGTAACCAAGTAGGTACGGAGGTAAACCAATGGGTTCGTACAAAATAGTTTAGACGACTAATTGGCGATTTAGGCACAACATATTTATTAGGCGGTATATATCAGGCTACCGGAACCCGGTTCTATTAACCGGCTACTTTAGTTAAGCTAAATGATGTAACCCCGGATCGGCTCAACCAACTCTGCGTCGGCAGCCGTTCGGCATCAGGGCGTCGTTGGGATAACAGATAGTGAATTTTACTGGTAAATCCGACCAAAAAAAGGACGAAGCGCAGATTGGCTATGGCAACCAGAAAAGAGCGGGAATTAATCTTTAATAAGTGCGGAGGCAGATGCGCATACTGCGGCTGTGAGTTAGGGAAAGGCTGGCATATTGATGAGGTAGAACCTATCCGTCGAAACAAAAAGTGGGATCGAAAAAAGCGTAAATGGGTCTATGATGGCACCTGTAAACATCCCGACCGGCTTCATATCGACAATCAACTACCTGCCTGCGCCAGTTGCAACATCAACAAGCATAGTATGTCGCTTGAGGAGTTCAGGGCGTTGATTGGCGGGTTT
>NZ_BAAGTT010000050.1:0-21812 GCF_054781775.1 Spirosoma areae
ACCTGGAACGTTGAACCGCCCCGGCGGGCCGGCTGAAACCTGAAACTGTTTTTATTTACGCCTTCCGCTTCCCCGGCCTCGATGCCTCGCAAACGCCTTTGAAATACCCGACCGATTCGGCGATGCCCGCCAACGGGTCCTTCATGTCTTTTTCATATTCTAAGCTGCAGCACCCGTCGTACTTTACTTTACGCAACATGCTCACGAAAGCCGGAATGTCGATAACGCCCCGGCCCAGTTCACAGGTCTTGCCTTCCTTCGACGCTGCCGTGACGTTTTTGAGGTGAATGTCGAAGATGCGTTTGGCGTATTTCTCCAGGTCGGCAATGGGGTCGTCGCCAAACCGTTTATCGTGGCCCATATCGAAACAAAGGCCGATGCGCGGGTCTAAGTTTTTCACGGCATTCATCACCGACGACGCATTGGGCCAAAGTTTAATATCAGGGCCGTGAATGTGAATGGCATACCGCATATCATATTCCTTTACTTTCCTGTCAACATAGGGCAGCAGGTCTTCATTGGGCACCCCCACGATGAGTTTCACCCCCACTCGTTTCGCATACTCGAATCCATTGTCGATTTCCTGCTGCGTTTTCATGTAGATGGGTCCTACGCCATAGCCCGTAACGCCCGACTGTTTTAGTTTCTCATGAAAGGCGGTTATTTCTTCGGCCGTGCTGGCATAAGGAAGGTGAAAATCTTTGATACACAGGTAGTGTACGTCAACTTTTTTCAGCATCTCCAGCGATTGGTCGAGTTTGAAATTAACGAAGCTGTAGCCTGCAATGCCCAGTTTGAATAAGTCATCGGTGCTGGCTTTTTCGCGTTCAGGTGCATCGGCAAAAGCGACTGCCGGGGCCACACCGGTCAGGGCGATACCGCCACCAGCCTGTTTCAAAAATGTTCGTCGTGTCGTCATGAATCGGGACAGGTAAGGTTGTATTGTCTCTCTTTAAAAACGCTTGTGGGTAGTTTTCTACTGACAATTAACTGCCGAATTACCCCACGTCGGCGGACAACCGTGACCAACTTTCTTATTTCCGAAACCAGCGGCCTTATTTATCTTTTTGGCAGCTTCGTTTAAAAATTTCGTGTAGGCTTACCAATATGTTATTCCTTTGGGTATCCATTCGGTCAACTCATGAATCGGCTTGTTCTCAGCAGCTTAGTATTTCTTTCCCTTACCGCCCCAGCCCAGACGGTCGTATCGACGGTGCAGGAAGCCCTGACCTTAGCCCGGCAGAATAACCCAGGCTTAGTCAATGCCCGGCAAAATCGGTTAGTACAGGCCCAGCAACGGACGGCAAGCCGGGCGGGGCTGCGGCCTCAGGCGCGTTTGTTCACCAATTTCGATTACAATTATGCCCTGCCCGTGCAGTTGGTCCCCGCCGAATTTCTGGGAGGTCAGCCGGGCGAGTTTCGCACCCTGCAATTTGGGCTTCCCTATGTGCTGGCGGCTGGCGCCGAGGTAACGGTCCCGATCATTAACCGCCCCGCTCGCGCCGACCTGGGCATTGTGGAGCAGAATCTACGCATCACCGACGACCAAAATCTGGTGTTGCAGGATGAGGTGTCGACCCAAACCGCCCGTGTGTATCAGGCCATTCTGCTGACCCGGTCGGCCATTGCCATCACCCGGCGCAACCTGTCAGCCGCCGATACGCTCTCGCAAATTTCCCGACAGCGGTTAGACAAAGGCTTAATCGAACCGCTCGAATACAACCGGATTCGTTCCGTGCAACTGACCACTGCCGATGTACTCTACCAGAACGAACTAAACTACATCCGGAATCTGAACCAGCTTAAACTGTTGCTGGGCCTGACGCCAACCGACAGTTTAGTGGTCGCGGAAGAATTGACAATCCGGCCCACCACTGTGCCCGGCCCCAGCACCACAACCGGCGCGGGCGACCGGCCCCAGATACGTCTTCAGCAGGCACGAATCGACTTGTCGCGGCTGCAACTCGACCGCGAACGGCTGTATCGCTGGCCTACATTGTCGGCCTATGGTCGCTTCACGGAACAGGCGCAACGCGGTCAGATTAATTTTTTGAACACCCATGAACCCTGGTTTCGGATTGGCGTGGCGGGTCTACAGTTCAACTGGCCAATTTATTCGGGAGGGCTGCGAACCAGCAATCTGGCCCGCGCCCGGCTGCAACTCAAACTGGCGGAATCGGAACTGGCCTATGAGCAAAACCGACAGCAAACCGATACCGACGATGTCCGAAACACCTACAATCAGGCCATTCGGTCATTAGACGTGAACCAACAGAATTACGAAATCAGCAACCAGAACGTGCAGATTGCGCTGGTCAAATATCGGTCGGGGTTGTTTGCCTATGACCAATATCTGAACGTGTTCAACGAGGCCCTGACAGCGCAGAACCGCTTCCTGAACAACCTCTCGAACGTATTTATCAATCAGACGATTTTACAAATCCGAAACGGGCAATGAAAAGGTATTTGGTATTCGGTTTTTGGTTTTTGGATTCCCGTGGCTGTGTCCTCACAGCTACCCATGCGCCAGCCTGACCTTGCCTACCGGGGAGGTGGCTGTGAGGACACAGCCACGGGAATCCAAAAACCGTAAACCGAATAAATCCATGAAACCCACACTCTTCATACTCCTGCTTTTCTCCGTTTTTACGGCCTGCAAACGCGGCACCGACGGCACATCACCGACGTATCGGGAGTTGACCGAAGCGGTTTATGCGTCGGGCAATGTTTACCCGCGCAACGAATACACCATTACGGCGGATGCCAACGGCGTGTTGCAGCAACGCTTTGTTAACGAAGGCGATTCCATCCACCGGAATCAGTTGCTGTTCGTGCTCGAAAGTGCTACCGAAGATGCCCGCCAGCAGGCTGCGGCCAATGCCTACCGATTGTCGCGATCCAATCTGGGCGCCAACTCGCCGGTGCTGGCCGAGCAGGAAGCGCAGGTTCGCAACGCCCGCACCCGGCTCGCCAACGACTCGATTAACTACAACCGATTCCACGATCTGTATGGCCAGAACGCTACCTCGCGGGCCGAACTCGAACGGGCCGAACTGAATTACACCCTGTCGCGCAACAACTTACGCGCTCAGGTCAATACGCTTCAGCGCAACCGAAATCAGATTCGGCTGGATGTTGAGAACAACCGCAGCCAGTTGGTATCGTCGCAAGTGGCGGGGCGAAACACGCGCATTCGGAGTTTTGTGGATGGTAAAGTCTACGAAGTCTTCAAAGAACCCGGTGAGGTTGTCCGGCCTGGCGAGCAGTTGGCGCTGGTGGGCAGCAGCCGCAAACTCTACGCTCAGTTAGCCGTAGACGAAAGCGATTTCGGACGGTTACGCATCGGTCAGGCTGTTGTTCTAAAAGCCGACGTGTATCCCAACAAAGTATTCAACGCCAGGGTCAGTAAAATTTACCCCAAACTCAACCGCACCGACCAGTCGTTTCGGGTCGATGCCGAGTTCGTGGGCGAACGCCCCGAATCCTATTACGGCCTGACGGTTGAGGCCAACATCATTATCAGCCAGAACAAGCACGTGCTGACCATCCCCAAATCCTACGTCCTCGGCAACGACAGCGTATGGGTGGAGCAGGACGGCAAACCGCAGAAAGTAAAATTCCGGAAAGGCGCCGAAAACTTCGACCTCGTGGAGGTGAAAGGCGGGTTGACGGAAACTTCTAAACTAATTGCGAATGAGTGAATGCGCCCTGAAAGATTATCATTCATCATTCATCATTCAAAAAAACATGGACATTCGCATTGCTTCCCAGATTGCCCGAACGCACCTGCTGGCCAAGAAACGCCAGACGCTTATTGCTATGCTCGGCGTAACGTTCGGCATTGCCATGTTCATCACCATGATTTCGTTCATGCAGGGCGTCAATCAGTTTCTGGAAGATTCGGCTTTAGATGCCAGCCCGCACATTCGGCTCTATCACGAAGTGAACACGCTGCGGCCCGGCCTGATTGAGCAACTCAAACCGGGCAATTTCAACGTCATATACCACCAGAAACCCAAAGACGAACAGGCGCGGGTTAAAAATGGCCTGGCTATCGCCGAACGCATCGAACGCGAACCGGGCGTACTGGGTACATCGCCCCAGGTGGCCACGCAGGCCTTCTACAACAACGGCCCCATTCAACTGTCGGGAACCATTTCGGGCGTCGACATCGACCGGGAGAACCGGCTTTACAAACTCACGACCCGGCTCAAATCGGGCACGCTGAATGCGCTGAAAACCAACCCCGACGGCCTGATTATGGGCGCCGTGCTGGCCCGAAAGCTTAACGTTCAGCTCGGCGATAAAGTGACGGTGACCACGCCGAAAGGCGGCACCCGTATTCTGCGGGTGGTGGGCACATTCGGGTTTGGCATCGGCACGGTTGACAACACCAAAAGCTACGCGACCCTCTCGACGGTGCAGGAAATTTTGCAGAAAGACCCCAGCTACATCACCGACATTCACGTCAAGATGATTGACCCAATGCAGGCCATTCCGTTCGGCAAGAAACTACGGGCGACATATGGCTATTATACTGAAGACTGGGCAACGGCCAACACAGCGATTCTGGCGGGCGAAAAAATCCGCAATATGCTCACCTTCGTGGTGTCGATTACGCTGCTGGTAGTGGCTGGTTTCGGCATTTACAACATCATGAACATGACCGTTATCAATAAAATCAAGGATATTGCCATCCTGAAAGCTACCGGTTTCGACGGTCGCGACATTGTGGCTATTTTTCTGTTGCAGGCCGCTTTCATCGGCTTTACGGGCGGACTGCTGGGATTAGCCATCGGGTTTTGCCTGAGTTATCTGCTGTCGATTAGTCCGTTCGATGCGGGCGACTTTATAACTATCAAGACGTTTCCGGTTATTTTTTCGGCAAAGTTTTACGTCATGGGTCTCTTGTTTGGTGTTATCACGACGGTTTTGGCGGGCTTTTTTCCCTCCCGCAAAGCCGCACAGGTCGACCCGGTGGCGATTTTGAGGGGATGATATGAATGAATAATGTATAATGGTTAATGAATAATGCATCTGTAAGTTCAACCCATTATCTGATACTGATAACTCGCTGTTCATTTTACATTATTCATTAACCATTATACATTTTATGTCACCCGTTCTTTCCGCCCGGCACCTCAACAAATACTTCTACGACCCGGAGAAATTTCAGGTCCTGAAGGATGTTACGTTCGATGTGCAAACAGGTGATTTTCTGGCCATTGTCGGCAAGTCAGGTTGTGGTAAATCAACGCTGCTGTACCTGCTGTCGACAATGGACACGGACTATGAAGGCGACATTGACATGGCCGGAACGACGCTGAGAGGGCGCAGTCAGGATTTTCTGGCTCATTTTCGCAACGAACACCTCGGCTTTGTGTTCCAGTTTCACTTTCTGCTGCCGGAGTTCTCCGCCTTGCAGAACGTCATGCTGCCCGGTTTGAAACTGGGCAAGTATTCCGAAAAAGATGTGGAGGAGCGGGCAATGGAAAAACTGCGGCTGATTGGCATGGCCGACTTTGCCCGCAAACCGGCCAGCAAACTATCGGGCGGGCAGCAGCAGCGGGTGGCCATTGCCCGCGCCCTCATCAACGACCCAACCATCATTATGGGCGACGAACCGACGGGTAACTTAGACCGGGCCAATACCGAAAACGTCTTCGACATTTTTCGCGACCTTGCCGGAAAAGGCCAGACCATTATTGCCGTTACACACGACCCCGATTTTGCCGCCGGCACCGACCGCGTCATCGAAATGTCGGACGGCATGATCATCGCCAGCCATGAAAATAAAGTTCAATAAATACGTCGAAGCCGCGTTTCTGCTCATTGCCCTCCTGGGTATCATCGGCCGCGAGTGGGTTATTCCCGGCATAAGCTGGACCGTTCAGTTATTGCTATTTATGTTCAGCCTCCTGGTTTTCAACGCTGTATGGCTGTTTCATTATAATTTCAACGAGTGGCTAAACCGGCATCTGCCGTTTGAAGCAAACGTTACCAGGCGAGTGACCGTGCAGTTGCTGGGCGGATGGTTGATCGTTAAATCGACTCTGTTTGTGCTGGGAATTACGCTGATTGATTATGTGCTGCCCGAAATTAGCCAGTCGGTTAATCGATTGAATATTATTGCGTTAGGCATGGGCGCTTTTTTTGCCAATATGGTGCTGGGGCTGGGGTTTATTGCGAGTTATTTTTTCAATCGCTGGCAGGAAAACCTGATTCGGGCTTCTCAACTCGAAAAAGAGAAAGTTCAGGTGCAACTGGATAACCTGAAAAACCAGATTAATCCGCATTTTCTGTTCAACAGCCTGTCGTCGCTCGATGGACTAATCCACGAAAATCCGGATTTGGCTTCTCATTTTCTGCGGCAGTTATCGAAGGTATTTCGGTACGTTATTCAGCATAAAGAGAAAGAGTTGGTTAGTCTCGACACCGAACTTAGTTTCATTAAAAATTATGTAGCCTTGCTGCAAACCCGCTTCGACGGCGCGTTTCGGGTATGCTATCAACTGAGCGATGACGCACTCGAACGGCAGATTGTGCCGGTCACGTTACAAATTCTGATTGAGAACGCCATTAAACACAACAGCATCAGCGAGGTCCGCCCGCTCACCATTACCATCAGTTCCAACGATGGGTATTTGGCCGTATCGAACCCAATTCAGCGCAGACGGCAAGTCGAAACCTCCAACGGGCAGGGTCTGGAAAACCTGAAATTACTGTATAGTTACTTAGGCCCACGCTCGGTTGAAGTCGACGAAAACGAGGCTATTTTCCGGGTTCGGGTGCCATTGTTGACGACAGAGTGCCAAAACCCTGGCTAAAATCTCATGTTCGTTATCTATAAACAAAAAGAATGACTATCCTCCTCATCGAAGACGAACCGGTTATTGCCCGGCAACTTCAGAAATTAGTACGTCAGTTGGAGCCGGGAGCCGTTATTCATGGGCCGTTGGCCAGCGTACAGAGTATTTGCGACTACTTCAGTCCACAACGTTCGGCAGAACAGCCTTCCCCCGACCTCGTCATTGCCGATATTCAACTATCGGATGGCGTCAGTTTCGAGGGGTTTCAGCAGGTCGAACTGAACGTGCCGGTCATCTTCACGACGGCTTATGATGAATACGCCATCCGGGCCTTCAAACTCAACAGCATCGACTACCTGCTGAAACCCATCGACCCCGACGAGTTAAAGGCTGCACTGGCGAAGTTCCACCGCTGGTCGGCAAATGGCGCGACGGATTTTGGCAGCCAGTTCCAGCATTTCCTGACTCAGTTTGCCCAACAACCGGCCTCCCCACAGTACAAACGCCGGTTTACGGGGCATCATATTCGGCAAATTATATCCGTACCCCACGAGCAGGTGGCCTATTTTCTCCGTAATGAGCTGATTTACCTGTACACCGTAGAAGGAAAAAAATTAGTCACCGACTATAAAACCCTCGATGAACTCGAAGAATTAGTTGACCCGACCTGCTTTTTCCGGGCCAGCCGTCAGTGTCTGATTCATCTCGATACCATCGCCGGGTATCGGTCGCAGGACAGCAGCAAATTATTGGTGTTACTGAAAAGCCCCCATGACGCGCTTGAACTCATCGTCAGTAAAGAAAAGGCGGCTTTATTCAGGCAATGGCTTGAAGGGTAACCACGCCCGGCGAAGCGTCGGCCCGGCCCTTCTCTTAATTTTTGTTAATCCATCCTCCCAAATCGTTGACATTTCATTCATTTGTCCGTAACTATACGGTTAGTTTATACCCTACCTAACTAACCGTATGTTTATGCGTACTATGACTACCCGGACTGGATGGCCCCGGCCCGGCCTAATTCGAACAACTATACTGGCCGCTGCTTTGCTGGTCACCGGCCTCACCCGCTCACTCGCCCAGGACAAGGCCGCTGCCGTCGCGATTCCCGAAGGCATCACCAAAGTCACTTCGGTCGAAGGCATCACGGAGTATCAGCTCAAAAATGGGCTGCGCGTGCTGCTCTTCCCCGATCCATCGAAGGCCACCGTTACGGTCAATATTACCTACATGGTCGGCTCCCGGCATGAGGGTTTGGGCGAAACGGGCATGGCCCACCTGCTGGAGCACATGGTCTTCAAAGGCTCCACCAAACACCCCAACGTTCCTGCGGAACTGACCTCACACGGGTCCTGGCCCAACGGCACCACCTGGTATGACCGTACCAACTACTTCGAGACGTTTTCGGCAACGGACGAGAACCTGAAGTGGGCGCTCGACCTCGAAGCCGACCGGATGGTTAACTCGTTTATCAGGAAGGAAGACCTGGCCAGCGAATTTTCGGTGGTGCGGAATGAGTTCGAGATGGGCGAAAACTCCCCGCAGTATGTACTGATGGAGCGGGTGCTGTCGTCAGCCTACCTCTGGCACAATTACGGCAAATCGACCATTGGCTCGAAAGAAGACATTGAGCGGGTGCCGATTGAGAATCTGAAAGCATTTTACCAGAAATACTATCAGCCCGATAACGCCATACTGCTCGTGGCGGGCAAGTTCGATGAGGCCAAAACGCTGGCGTTAGTCAACCAGTATTTCAGCCCCATTCCTAAGCCGACGCGGACCCTGAACCAGCCTTATACCGTTGAGCCAACGCAGGATGGCGAACGGCAGGTGACACTCAAACGCGTGGGCGACACGCAGGGCGTAGCGGCTGCCTACCATACGCCCGCTGGCACGCACCCCGACTACCCCGTGCTCGACGTGCTGATGGACGTGCTAACCAACGAACCGTCGGGACGGCTCTACAAAGCCCTGGTCGAAAACAAAAAAGCGGCTTCGCAGTGGGGCTGGACACCCGCCCTCCACGACCCCGGTTTTGCGTATTTCTACGCCGAAGTTCGGAAAGAAAACTCGCTCGACTCGGCCCGCACCGTGATGATGAATACGCTGGACGAGGTAACCCAGAAAGCCCCAACCGCCGAAGAGGTCGAACGGGCCAAAACCAAAATTCTGAGCCAGATAGAACTGATGTTCAAGCAGGTCGACCGGGTGGGCCTGCAACTTAGCGAATACATGGCCGCCGGTGACTGGCGCTTAGTGTTTCTCTACCGCGATAACGTGCGGAAGGTGACGCCCGCCGACGTGCAGCGCGTAGCGCAGATATACCTCAAACCCGCCAACCGGACCGTTGGGCTGTTTATTCCCGACCAGAAACCCGACCGCACCGAGATTACTGCCGCCCCCGATGTGATGACCTTAGTGAAGGACTACAAAGGTGAGCAGATGGTAGCTGCCGGGGAAGCCTTCGACGCATCGCCCGCCAACATCGACGCCCGCACCAAACGGGGGCAGGAAGCCAATGGGTTGAAGTATGCCCTATTGCAGAAAAACACGCGGGGGAACTCGGTAAACATGCAGATTCAACTTCGCATGGGCGACGAAGCGAGCTTAGCCAACCGGATGACAGCCGCCGGTTTCACAGCCTCCATGCTTGAACGCGGCACCAAAACCCGCTCGTATCAGCAGATTAAAGATGGCTTAGATAAACTAAAAGCCCGTGCTTACGTGTATTCCAGCGGTCAGAGTGCGGTTGTCAGCATCGAAGCGGCAAAGGAAAATCTGCCCGCCGTGCTGAAAATCGTGACGGATTACCTCCGTAACCCAATCTTCCCCGAAACCGAATTTAACAAACTAAAAGAAGAGCGGCTGGCTCAGATTGAGGCCCAAAAGCAGGAACCGCAGGCCATCGCTTTCAATGTGGCCGAGCGCACCCTAAACCCGTATCCGAAAGGTCATGTCTGGTACGTTAAGTCGTTCGATGAAGAAATCGATGAGTTGAAGAAGCTGACGGTCAACGATATCCGGCAGTTTTACAAAGATTTCTACGGTGCCCAAAACGGGGTAGTGTCGGCCGTGGGGGCGTTTGATGAACCAACCGTGCGGGCGACGTTAAAGAACGACCTCGGTAAGTGGAAAGCGGCCAAACCCTTCACGCGCGTACCGCTGCAACTCTTCGCCGATGTGAAAAATAAAACCGAAGCCATTCAAACCAGCGATAAAGCCAACGCCATGCTCGTTACGGGCCTGAAGTTTCCTATGCGCGACGATGACCCCGACTATCCGGCTTTGTTCATGGCCAACTACATCCTCGGCGATGGGTTTCTGAACTCCCGCTTAGCCACCCGCATCCGTCAGAAAGAAGGCGTCAGCTACGGTGTGGGGTCGTATGTGTATGCCGACGATAACGACAAAGTGGCTAATTTCGGCTCCTATGCCATTTACAATCCCGAAAACTCCGAGCGGTTAGAGAAGGCCTATAAAGAAGAGGTTGAGAAGCTGGTCAAAGAAGGCATCACCGCCGATGAATTGAAAGCGGCCAAAGACGCCATCTTGCAGAACAACCAGGTCGAACGGTCGCAGGACGGCATCCTGACCCGCAAATGGGCGCAGTACCTGACCAAGGCCGAGGGCCGGACGTTTACTTACGATGCCGATTACGAAAAACGCATTGCCGCTCTCACACCCGAACAGGTGAACGCCGTTGTGAAAAAATACATCGACTACAGTAAACTAACCATCGTGAAAGCCGGTGATTTCGAGAAAGCAGCCAAGAAAGCAGCCGACAAGCTTCCGGCTCAGCCGCAGCCCGCTTCGTCGGTAGGCAGCGGCACGAAAAACTAAATTAGTAACCCCCAACCCCCTGAAGGGGGCTTTGGTTGAGAGTGAGCAAAGCCTTTTTCAGGGGTTGGGGGTTTACTGTCCATCAACCGCTCATCCTTTTTTTAGGCAAGTACCTGTAAAATCGGTTGATTTTAAATTCTTTTCCTCTTATCTATACAAGATTAGTTTTTTTGACTTCCCAACTAAACGTATAATTATGCGTAATTCTATTACCCGGACTGGAGGGCTACGGGCAGGCACACTGGCCGCTGCTTTGCTGGTCGGCAACCTAACCCTGTCGGCGGCTCAGGATAAACCGGCAGCCATTACGGTGCCGGAAGGCATCACGAAAGGGGCCTCCGTTGAGGGCATTACGGAGTATAATCTCAAGAATGGCCTGAAAGTCCTGCTTTTTCCTGACCCGTCGAAGCCGACCGTTACGGTCAACATTACTTATCTGGTTGGGTCACGGCACGAGGGGCTGGGCGAAACGGGCATGGCCCACCTGCTGGAGCACATGGTCTTCAAAGGCTCCACTAAGCACACCAACATTCCGCAGGAACTGACCTCGCACGGGGCGCGGCCTAACGGGACGACCTGGCTCGACCGCACCAACTATTTCGAGACATTTTCAGCCACCGAGGAGAACCTGAAGTGGGCGCTCGACCTCGAAGCCGATCGGATGGTCAACTCGTTTATTAAGAAGGAAGACCTGGCCAGCGAATTTTCGGTGGTGCGGAATGAGTTCGAGATGGGCGAAAATTCCCCGCAAAATGTGCTGAATGAGCGCGTTGTCTCTGCAGCCTACCTCTGGCACAACTACGGTAAATCGACCATCGGTAACCGCTCCGACTTAGAGAAAGTGCCCATCGAAAATCTTCAGGCGTTCTATAAAAAATACTACCAGCCCGACAATGCTGTGCTGGTGGTAGCCGGAAAGATTGATGAATCGAATGTGCTGGCCCTGATTAATCAATATTTCGCCCCAATTCCGCGCCCAACGCGGGTGTTGCAGCCCACCTACAGCGTCGAACCCATTCAGGATGGCGAACGCTCGGTAACCCTCCGGCGCGTGGGCGACACCAAAGTGGTGGCGGCACTTTACCACATCATGCCCAGTTCGCACTCCGACTTTCCCGCCATGGATGTGCTAACCGACCTGTTAACCAACGAACCGAGTGGACGCTTGTACAAAGCTTTGGTTGAAAGCAAGAAAGCGTCGCAGCAGTATAGCCAGTTGTTCATGACCAAAGATCCTGGGTATGTGTACTTTGCCGCCGAACTGCTGAAAGAAAAATCGCTCGACGAGGCTAAAGCGGCCCTGCTTGGCACTCTGGATTCGGTGACGGTGAGACCCCCTACGAAAGACGAAGTGGAGCGGGCCAAAGCAAAACTGTTAAAAGACGTTGAACTGAGTTTTAAGAACGTTGAACAGTTGGGGAAAACCTTAAGCGAATTTATTGCTACGGGCGACTGGCGGCTGGGTTTCCTCTACCGGGATGGTCTCGAAAAAGTGACCGCTGCCGACGTTCAGCGCGTTGCTGCGTATTACTTTAAACCATCGAACCGTACCGTCGGCACATTCCTTCCTGAAGCCGCTCCCGACCGGGTTGAAACGCCCGATGCGCCGAATATGGAGACGTTGGTGAAGAACTACAAAGGCCGCGCCGTTATCGCGAGTGGCGAAGCCTTTGATCCCTCGCCCGCCAATATCGACGGGCGCACCCGCCGGATCGAGCAGCCCAACAGCATCGAACTGGCCCTATTGCCCAAGACGACCCGTGGCAACGAGGTCAACGCCCGCCTGACCATGCGGTATGGCGACCAGAAAAGCCTGATGAACAAGAGTGCCATTTCGGTGTTCACGGCATCGATGCTCGATAAAGGCACCACGACCCGAAACCGTCAGCAGATTAAAGACGAATTCGATAAGCTGAAAGCGCAGGTCGGCGTGTTTGGCGGTGGTAATCAGGTGAATGTGACTATTAAAACGACCAAAGAAAACCTGCCCGCCGTGTTGCGGGTGGTGGGCGATATGCTCAAGCATCCCGCCTTCGACGCGAACGAATTTGAGAAACTGAAGCAGGAGCAACTGGCCCAGATTGAATCGCAGCGATCGGAACCCCAGGCAATAGCAGGTACAGCGTTCCAGCGTTTGATGAACCCCTATCCGAAGGAAGACATCCGCTACGTGTCGACGCCCGATGAAGACGTGGCCGACGTGAAAGCCCTGAAACTCGACCAGTTAAAACAGTTTCATAAAGACTTTTACGGCGCTCAAAACGCAACCATGTCAATCGTTGGTGATTTTGACGAGGCTCCGGTTCGGAAAGTGATCACCGACGAACTGGGTACCTGGAAAGCGAAACAACCCTTCAGCCGGTTGGTATCGGTTTATAACGACATTAAGCCAACGCCCCAAACCATTGAGGCCCCCGACAAAGCCAATGCCCTGATGCTGGCGGGTGTAAACCTACCCCTGCGCGACGACGACCCCGATTATCCAGCCCTGGTACTGGGTAATTACATGCTGGGTGGTGGGTTTCTGAACTCGCGGTTAGCTGTTCGTATTCGCCAGAAAGAAGGTATCAGCTACGGCGTTGGCTCGCAGCTTCAGGCCAATCCATTCGACAAAACGGGTATGTTTATGACGTATGCCATCTACAACCCCGAAAACGCCGAACGTTTGGAAAAAGCCTTCCGGGAAGAGCTGGAAAAAGTAGCCAAAGAAGGCTTTACCGCCGACGAAATCAAAGCCGCCCGTTCGGGTTTGCTGCAATCGCGGATGGTTGGCCGGGCGCAGGACCCCGGTTTGGCCGGTACGCTCAACAACTACCTCTACCTGAACCGGACGATGAACTGGGATGCCGATTTCGAAAAGAAGATGGAGAGTCTCACGCCTGAACAGGTCAATGCCGCCATGAAAAAGCACATCGACCCCTCGAAGATTTCGATTGTTAAGGCTGGTGATTTTGCTAAAGCCGCCAAGAAAGCAGCCGACAAGCAGCCCGCTTCGTCGGTAGGCAGCGGCACGAAAAATTAAATTTTTGACCGTTTATGTCATTTCTCGTCCTTCGGAATAACATAAACGGTTCTTTTTTATGCCTTTTAACTATAAATTTCGTTGTTTACCTAAAAGCTACGTTGTGCCATGAAAAAGGCCTTATTCATCGTGCTGGTTGGGTTGATTGCGTTGCCAGGCTGGGCGCAGGATCGAATTGCGCTCTTGCGCGATACAACCCGTTTAGGCATTTCGGTGGCGACTTTGGAAAAGGGTTATCCACCCGCATTTGGAAGATTGTTGGTTAAAAATGGGGTAACAAAAGCGGAGGAAGGAGTTTTTAGCTGGCAGGGAAAAACGTTCAATGACTCGCTTAGTGCAACCCATAAACGTTTTTTTCGGTACATCGAGCAAAACAAACGGCGGCTGCCCGTCCCCGGCCTCATTATGCAGACGCAGGAGTTTATCCGGCCCGACGGCTCTTACGAACGGGTTCTCTGCGAATTTTCGGGTATGGACCTGACCGACGAGCAGGAGACTCAGGTATTGATATTGATTGCCGAATGGTATGGTCAGCATCCGTTTCCGATAAAGACTCCGACAGGCTTTCGGCAGCAGAATTTTATGCAATTGGGTTCGATACCGGAAAAGAGACGAGTTAGGACCGGACGGGGAATTGTGGCCACGCTGGAAGCTGCTGAAAAAACCACCCGGCCCGATACCGTCACGATGCTGGCCTTCAATCAATTGGAGCTGAAAACGGTGCCGGAAGTCGTCTATCGGTTTCCGAACTTGCAGGAGCTGGATTTATCGAG
This sequence comes from Spirosoma areae, assembly GCF_054781775.1. Classification (NCBI taxonomy): domain Bacteria; kingdom Pseudomonadati; phylum Bacteroidota; class Cytophagia; order Cytophagales; family Cytophagaceae; genus Spirosoma; species Spirosoma areae. The sequence continues at coordinate 14,442 of NZ_BAAGTT010000050.1, forward strand.
AAATAGTCTGCATGAATTACCCGCCCGCCTGACTGCCGATATTCCTGCCTTAAAGCGACTGAGCCTACTGTACAACGCCCTCCCCACTGACAGTGTGTTCATCACGCCAAACAAACACCTGCTGGCCCTGAACTTACAGGGCAATAAGCTGACGCAGCTCCCCAAATCCGTTCGCCAGAATCGTCGGCTCGAAAGCTTGTGGCTGGGAAACAACGAATTGAAAAACCTGAACCTCAAACCCTTACGTCGCCTGCGCCGACTAAACGACCTAAACCTCTACAATGCCAGCTTAACGCAACTCCCCAGAACCATCGGTCGGCTGAAGCATGTGAAGGTACTGGATTTGTACTATAATAAACTCGCCCAATTGCCACGCCAACTGGGCCGGATGAAGCGGCTGGAACAATTGGCCATTGCCCACAACGAGCTGCACGAATTACCACCCTCGCTGAGTAAACTGCGCCAGCTACAGGTGTTGTTTACCCATCACAACAAACTCAGCCAGTTGCCCGGCGAATTTCAGAAATTAGCCTCCCTGCGTGTGCTGGACCTGGGCTATAACTGGTTCAATACGGCCCCTGCTGTGCTTGGGGCATTGCCTGCCCTGGAGGAGTTGGACCTGAACAACAACAATTTACAGGCGTTTCCGGCGGTACTCACCTCGATCAGAAACCTGAAAAAAGTGTATCTGGGCAGTAACCCACTGTTTGGCAAAGAAGCGATGACCAGCCCGTATGCTTCTCAAATCAAACAATTAGAAGCCAACAATACGCAGGTAACTTATTAACTGATGTTACACTAAAACTCGAACCGGCGGCCCGGAGCGGGGTTAAATACCTAAACCAATCGGCTATCTTCTATAATCCTGCCATCCCTACGGGATTATACGCTGTTGGCGTACCAGCAGTTTCTGAAGAAATAAAATTATTCGCGGAATTTTCATAATTACACGTATAAATTTGAGAAAAAACGGAATATAGACGGATAAAAAGTCAACTTGTTTGTGTTACAGTTGGAGTACGTAATCTGTCATATGCAAGCCATTTCTCCACCTGTTTCAGCCATTCCCAACCGAACCACGCTTTGGGCGGCTTTAATTACCGTCTATATTTTATGGGGATCTACCTACCTGTTCGTGCATTTCATGACCGAACAGATGCCGCCCCTCTACATGGCGGGTATCCGGTTTTTGGTGGCAGGCACCCTATTGTATAGTTATGCCCGGCTGACGGGTGCCCCACGCCCAACGGCCGGTAACTGGCGGGCGTCGGCATTGCTGGGTTTTCTCTTTCTGAGCATTGCCAACGGCGCCGTGGCCACGGCCCTGCATTACCTGCCTACCGGATTAACGGCGTTGCTGGTGGCTATGCTACCCGTCTTTGTGCTGTCGTTCAACTGGCGGTTCTTCGCCCGCAGTCGGCCCACAAACCTGGCGCTGTTGGGATCGCTGCTCGGGCTGGCTGGCATTTTCGTTTTGTTTCAGCCGGGGCGAGTCGTTCTGCCCGGCGGCACTCACGCGCTGTTCGCTGGCTTCGGGCTGGCGATGGTGGCCAACATTGCCTGGGCGTTCGGTACCCTGCTGACACCCCGCGTCGACAGCCCGGCTTCGCCTGCTCTTTCGAGCGGTATGCAGATGCTGACGGGGGGCGGGCTGCTGTTTCTGGTGGGTTTACTAACGGAACCAGTAGCGTTGTTTAGCATTGCTCAGGCTCCCACCAAAGCCTTTTATTCATTAGCTTACCTGGTTGTATTCGGCTCTATCATTGGCTATTCGGCTTTCTCGTGGCTGGCCCGCAACGCGCCACCCGCCTTAGTGTCAACCTATGCCTACGTGAACCCGGTAGTGGCCATGCTGCTGGGTGCAGCCTTTGCGGGCGAGGTTATATCAGCTCAATCGCTCATCGGCGCATCCGTCATCATCGCGGGCGTCGTGCTGATTACAATAGGAAAAGAGCGAAAGAACGAAACAGCGAGAGAGTGAAACCCATCTGGCAGGTTTTTCACTCTTTCGCTCTTTATACCTATGCGTACCGTTGCCATTCTGCTGTTCAACGAAATTGAAGTTCTGGACTTCGCCGGGCCATTTGAAGTTTTCGGCATAACCGGCAGGCAAACCGGGAACCCAGCATTTCATGTCTTTACCATTGCTGAACGTGGGCCGGTGTATGCCCGCAACGGCCTGTGTATTACCCCCACTTATCTCCTCGATGATCACCCTGCCGCCGACATCATTATTGTGCCGGGCGGTGGCGGCTATCATGGCGATGGTACGCCTTACGGCTCACGGCGGGAAATGGATAACTCCGTTGTGCTGAACTGGATTCGACGGTCGGCTGAAACGGCTGAACTTGTCCTGTCGGTTTGCACGGGCGCGCTACTATTAGCCAAAGCCGGTTTGCTGGAAAACCTGTCGGCTACGACGCATTATTTAGCCACTGACAGCCTGGCGCAACTGGCACCCACAACAACTGTCTTACCAGCAGAACGATTCGTCGATAACGGCAAAATCATCACCTCAGCGGGCATTTCGGCGGGCATCGACATGTCGCTCTATGTTGTTGGCAAATTACTCGGCCCGGAAATAGCTGACGAAACGGCCCGGTATATGCAGTATGATTACTGGACATAGATAAAGAGCGAAGAGTAATGGTCCGGCATTCCGGCTGACGCGGCTTTTCTTTCACTCCTGCATTCTTTTGCTCTTTGAATAAATAGGCACGGTTGCCTCCACAATACCATACAGGCCACTCCATTTACTGGTGAGGCCTTTTCACATCGGCGCGGCCGTCATGCTCATTACAATGGAAAAAGTAGCTGATTTCTGGGCAAATCCACCTTTACGACAGGCCGTAAAATAATTTGTTACTGTATTTTTAGCGTCTGCTTCTATATAAGCACTACCGGGAGCAGACTCAGGAAACAATTACCTCCAAACAAGCTCAGGAAGTGATTCGGGAACGAGATTATTATTACAACCAGATTCAAGATTATAAGCGTAACAACTCAAAATATGCTCGGCTATTCCCAGCCTATGATGACAAGGGGTTTTGGGACCAGTTCAATAAACCATGATTTATACCCAACTGTCAATGCAAATGCCTTCGGCGACCCCTTAGCGGGGAGCAGACCCAACAAGTAAGGTCTTTAGTGCAAATTTGCATCGTTTTTATTTTTTAGTTGTTAATATTTAAAATGTGGCCTAATAAACTGCACAAGGCGATAAGGCAATGATATATCAGTAGGGGATGGTACGTAAACCCCGATAATGGCGTAAACGCAGATGGATATAGCGCAAAGCTGATAGAAATATCAATGATAACACTTCTATCAGCTATTTTACAAAGATACGGGAGAACTCTGTATTAACCCATTGAATGGAACCCTACTTTGTTTCCTTCTGTGTCGATAAAAAGTGCAATAAATCCCCTGTTTTCACCAATAGCAGTTTTCGGCAGAATAATTTTTCCACCGGCACTTTCTACTCTGCCTAATGGAACTGAAAGGTCATTTCCGCCATCTAAGTAAACCGTTGTGCCGGTCATTGCAGGAACAAAGTTTTCACCGCTAGCAATTGCTCCGCCAAATCCGCCTTTTTGTGGATCAGACGGTAAATATGCATATTGCATATGAGGATTAGGGTCATCATGAATTTGAGCATCTAACACTGTAGCATAAAATGCTTTTGCTCTAGCGAAATCTGTTGCCGGGATTTCAAACCAATTTAGAGTATTTACCATGTTTATTAAAGTTTATATGAGTGTTTATTAAAGTTTATTTGTTTTTATTTTTTAGTTGTTAAGGAATTAGCACAGTTTTACCTGTTGTTTTCCTGTTTTCCATTTGTCTATGTGCTTCGGCAGCGTCTTTTATAGGGAAGGTTTGTCCGATGTGAACTTTAAGTTTTCCTGTTGCAGCTTGCGAAAACAAATATTGATAAGCTTCCTGCATTAAATCTGGTTTTCCAAAATAACTTGCTAATCCAAAACCCTGCAAAATTTGGTTGCTGTTTACAAGTGTAAAGGCTTCAATTGATGTAGATCCACCAGTTGGATTTCCAAAACTTATCAGCCTACCAAAGGGCGCAAGGCAACTAAAGCTATTTCGCAAAATTTCGTCTCCTGCAGAATCTAAGATTAAATCAACACCTTTTCCTCCTGTAGCGTCCTTCACCTTTTGAGCCCAGTCAGATTCTGTATAATTTATTAATTCATCTGCACCCAATGATTTGGCAACCGTAAGTTTTTCAACATTACTTCCGGTTGCAATTATTTTACCTGCTCCCATTTGTTTTGCAATTTGAACTAGTAGTGTACCCACACCACCAGCAGCTGCGTGTATTAGAACAGTTTGTCCAGATTGTAGTTTCGCTCCGTCTTTCAACATCAGGTATGCTGTAAGGCCTTGAACTTGCAATGCCAAAGATTCTTGGGCAGAGATAGTAGGCGGAATAACTGCTGCCAAATAAGAGGCTGTAACAGCATATTGGGCATATCCTCCGCCATTAGGAAGCATAGCAACTACACGATCTCCTACGGAAATATTTTCGACACCTTTTCCAAGCTCGGTAACTATTCCTGCCACTTCAAAACCGGGTATATAAGGTAAAGAGACTGGGAATACATATTTATTTCGTCTTTGCAAGCTGTCAGCAAAATTCACCCCTGATGCTTCTACTTTAATTACAATTTGCCCATCGCCGGCAGAAGGCATTGGTTCATCATGTAAGATCAATTTTTCAGGACCTCCAAATTCATTTACTATTATTTGTTTCATTGTTTTCATCGTTTATTTTAACTGTTAATATTTAGTTAGCTAAGTCCAAAATTTTGAAGTACTCCAGCTTGCACTTGTTTGGCAGTTTCACTAATGATTTCGGTTACACCACCCATCATTTTATCTACTACAGTTCTCAATAGGCGTGTGCCATTGGGCATTTCTACCAATTTTACTATTTCTTCTGCTACCTGTTCAGGCTTATTAGCCATGTTTGGGTCGGCCATCATAGTCATAATTGTTTGAGAAGAGGTACTAAAAAGTTCTGCTAATTTGCCATATTCAGCTACCACATCCGGGTTACCTGGATTATAGAATTTCTGAAATAACTCTGTAGGAAAGCTCCTGGCTGAACTATCGCTAAATCAATACCTAAATTATCGTTTTTAATTAACTTGCTACAACTTCATAAACCGCGTTAATATTTCCCTTTGTTGCTTTTGAATACGAACAAATTGACTTTGTTGCTTCTACCAGTTTTTTTGCGGTATCATAATCCACGTCGTTTATTTTGACAAGAAGATGTGCACCAATATCATAATTACCGTTATCATGTAAAACACCAATTTTAGCTGTTACAGTAACTTCTCCAATTTTAACTTTTTCAATTCCTGCCGCAATTGTTACACTCGTACCAAAACAAGCCGACCAAGCTGCTGCGAAAAGTTGTTCTGGATTGGTTGCGCCACCAGCACCTCCCATTTCTTTGGGAAATCTGATATCGACATCCAATAAACCGTCTGATGATTTTGCGTGACCGTTACGACCTGCTAAGGTTGTCACTTCTGCTTCATAAATTTTTTCCATTTTTAATTTTTGTTTAATTGTTTATTTGTTTTTGAATTATACTCTAATGACGAATGAGTTTTGGGTATTTGGACATAGAGTCGGACATTAATTTTCCAGTGAGGTTGCCGAAACCTGTACTTGCTCCTTTAATTAAACTGATTTTTCTTGACATATTTATTAGTATTATTTATTTTTGTAGTGCAAATATCTAATGTAATAATTTAATATATAAGTAGGACATTAAAACTAAGTAAGTATGATAAACAATACTAATGTTGATAATCAAGAAGTTAAAAATGAAAAAAAGTTTGTTTTTGATGAAAATTCTTGTCCCGTAACGGCTACGATGAAAGTTTTGGGTGGAAAATGGAAGCCTATCCTTATCAATGCCATTTACTTAACTGCCCCCGCAAGGTTTGGCGAATTGAAGCGAAGTGTAGTAGGCATAACCCAATCAATGCTTACCCAGCAGCTGAGAGAATTGGAAGATGACGGATTGATTAGTAGAAAAATTTATGCGGAAATTCCCCCAAGGGTGGAGTACACATTAACCGACTTTGGGCTTACATTGTCGCCAATAATGCAGTCAATGGCGAAGTGGGGAGAAGAGTATAGGATAAATAAGCAAAAGGTGTGAAGTGCTGAAATTCCCAACCTTTGAGTAAACTTCAAAACTTTGTCGGATTAGGATTTAGCTAATTTGTCGTGCTGATGTAGTCGTTACGAATGGTCTTGGGTGCGGTTGGGCAAAATTAAATGTGGTGTTTTTGGGTCGGCTTGTGCGTTGGGAAAACACCCAGAAAATCAACTCCCAACCGCAAGTACACCCCCGAGTTCAAGGCTGACGTGCTCCGTCTGGTTACCAATGGCGAGTCCATTCTCGGTGTAGCCCAGAAAATGGGCATCAGTGACAGCATCATTTATGCCTGGCGAGCGGCTGAAAAAAGGACGAAAGGGGGCGAAAAATCAACGTCAACTCTGGAAGAAGAGGTCGAATCGCTCCAACTGAGCTTCTCTAAGCTCGCGTTGCAACCGTCTGATCTGTTGTTGCTCGTCAGTTAATGGTTAATGCGGTGTTAGCAGGCAAGATTTGATCGGTATTTCTGTGCCGTTGTCTCCATTTGCTGATTCGCCCCGGATCAATATCCAGTTCGCAGGCGGCATCCTGAATCGATCCTTTTGCATAAGACAACTCGACAGCCATCTCCTTGAATGCTTCGTCAAACACGCGTCGTTTAACCATGGTCAAATTGAAGTTTATCCCTCAAATCTGCCCAAAAAAAGTCTCCAGTCAAATGTAGCAAGTCCACTCGGTGCTTATAAGCAACGTTCGTAGAGTGACCTTAAAATAGTTTTGTATCATAACCATCTAATTTCAGATAGAAAACACATCGTTGGATAAAATAACTATGTTTAAAAAATATAATCCCCAAAAAGTACAAAGCACAGCCGTGTAGCAAGTATGGCCAAGCGTTGTGTTATTTTAAGAGTGGTTTTATAATGTATCTTATGTTATGAAACTTTATTAAGAATTCGATAGACGATCAATTAAATTACTTTATTCAAATAATACAACGAAAAATTTATTCGCGAGACCCTGTTGACGCGGTATAAAAGAGCGTTTTAAAAATAGGCATCTAAAAATAACCAAAAACCATGCAAATGCTTAATTTCTGACGTGAATATAATTTGGTAGTGGTAAGATAGCCGCTGATGACTTATCTTAGCCCGATGATAAGCGAAGTTAAACAATACACCTGCTCCCGCTGTGGTAGTGTCAATTTACGCAAAAACGGGCACTCGGCCGAA
>NZ_BAAGTT010000051.1:0-18160 GCF_054781775.1 Spirosoma areae
CTCCAGGCCCCGGTTGGTGAGCAGGTAGTTCTGGACCGAGTTGAGGCTATTGAACAGAAAGTGAGGGTTCATCTGGGCCTGCAGGGCTTTGAGCCGCCACTGGGCCACCTGCAGGTCGAGTCGGTTTCGTTCGGCCAGGGTGTTGACCCGCCAGCGCATCATGGCCACCAGCAGACCCGCAATGAACAGACCAATCAAGGCTCTGAAAAACCACGTATTGGTGAAATAAGGCTTCACCGTTACCTGAAGAAGTAAGGGTGTGGTGGTCTGTATACCAAAGTTATTACTGCTTCTGACGCGCAGGGTGTAGGCGCGGGCGGGCAGGTTGGTGAACGAAACGGTATGCTGGTTGCCCAGGTCGACCCAGGCAGGGTCAAATCCTTCCAGTTGATAGCTAAACACATTTTGGGAAGTAGGCTCAAAGTTAAGGGTGGAGAAGTTGAGGGTGATGGCGTTCTCATCGGGCTGGAGCACAATGGGCTGGGTGAGGTCCTGGTGGCGTGTTTTACCTTTCACCTGAACCGAACTGATGGCGATGCGCGGAATAACCTTAGCATGACTCACCGCATTCATGTCTATTATATTCAGCGCATTCACATGCCCCAGGATTAACTCATTCGCCCCATTTTTCAGAAACCCAACCGGCGAATTGCTGTGTAACCCTTCAATGGTGGTGAGGTAACGAATGGCGTGGGTTTGGGGATTGGCTATGTTGATGCCTTCGTTGGTACTAAACCAGAGGTTCTTATCGGGCGCTTCGGTAATGTTGGCACAGTAGGTGTCGATTAGAGCGTCGGTTTTGAACTCAAACGTAGACAAAATCTGGCCCGTCGCCGAAATTTTCGATACGCCCCCCCAACTGGCAATCAGAATGGAACCGTCGGCGGTCTGCTGCATCCCGTTGATGCACTCTCCGCCGATGATACGACCTTTATTACCGGGCAACGATTCGATGTTGACGAATCTGGCTTGTTTTTCATCGAAAAAAAATAATCCTCTTGAGCAGGTAGCTACCCAAATGCGCCCATCAATGCCTTCCAAAACCCCTTTCGAGTAGGTGAAATGTACTAATTTTTGACCCTCTTTTTCAGACCAGAGTTTTACTTCCCGGTTCGTGAGGGGGTCAATTACTTTTAGCCCTTCATTCAGATTGGCAATCCAGAATCGTCCTTTTCGGTCAACAAGTCCATCGCGAAAATCGGTGTTCTTAAACAGGCGGGCGGCTGGTTGCCAGACCGAAAAACGGCCTTTTATACCGTCGCCCACAAAAATACCTTTATCCGTAAACGCAAAGAGCCGCCCCCGAATCCACCGCAATTGCTGGGTGAGTGCGTCAACAGGATACGGGAGCAGGCGGAATTGATTGGTGGTGGGTTGCCAGTTCAACACGCCCGAATGTGACAGGCCCAGCAGATAGGCCTTCGTAGGTGAGGGAAGAACACTGGTGATCTGAACAGGTAACCGAACGACGTGAGCTGGCAAATCGACGGTTCGAATGCCCACATTCCGGTAGCGGTATTTATAGATGCCTTCGCGGGTCCCAATCCACAGGATACCGTTGGCTTTGTCGTCGTACATATCCTTGACCTGAATGCCATTGTTATAGAACTGGGGCAGATGGTACAGTTGATTCTGGTCGGGATAAAAAACGCGGATGCCATCATCGGTGCCGACTACCAGTATTTTCCGACCATTTTCATCCTGCGATTCCCTGGCGCACATCACCTTTAGATGCTCGAACCCCGTTTTCCAAATCCTGAACGACTGGCTCTCCGGGGAAAACCAAACCAATCCGTACTCATAACCACCAATCCAAAGGTCACCCCGTGCGTCGGCAGATGCTTTAGCTAAGCGAATGGGTATCCGGTTTTGGGGCAAAATGGCTTCCCTACCCAGCAGACAGACGAGTTTGTCGTGCTGGCGGTCATAGCGATACAGGCCAATTTCTGAAATGATCCAAAGCGTGTGCCGGTCATCCTCAAAAAAGCTGGCATACTGATACACATCTCCGCCCGACACGGTTAAGGAGAATGTGTACCGATGAAGTTTTTTGGTGATTGGGTTATAGCGTTTTACCGAGCTATAGTCGCACACCCATACCTGGTCGTAGCTGTCAACCATACTCTGCTCGTGCAGGTCATTGGTTGGGTCGGCATCATCATAATTGTTCTTTTCTATAGTCGTTACGGTGAGGGTTTTTGCATCAATTTTACAGAGACCCTTCGTATCATTGGACGTATAGATATCGCCTTTAGAGTCTGTCGAAACCCCGGAGCAATAGCCCAGTTTAAGACTATCTAACCGCAGAAAACTGTACCCGTCGTAGCGGCAGATGTTACGTCCCGTACCGATCCACAAAAATCCCTGCCGATCTTTAGTCAAACACCACACATCGTTGGAAGGTAGCCCTTCTTTGGTTGTCAGGTGTTCAAGCTTTAGGCTGGGTAGTTGAGCATGAGTCTCCCAACAGGCACTAAAAATCAGCAGGGAAACAGCGACATACCGCATATATTGATTGTTGACGTGCAGGATTTGAGTAACTCTATCGTTTGTTGATTCCTGACTGTAAGCACGACCCGACACTAACCAAATAACCCAGGAACCAATTAACTACTTATCGGTAAATTACGAGATTAGCACAAGCTGTCAGCGTACTACTGAGCGTTCTCGTTTTTTTCGTTCATTAAGCGGCTTAAGCCGATTTCCCGATGCCTTCACAAACCCCGTATCAATTGCTGGCCCGCCGGTAGCCGTAGCAAACGCACCTGCCAACGCGGCTGATTCTGCTAAGGACGACACTCGCCTTGACCGGGTATACTCCTGCTGTCGGTTCACTAATTTACTGCCTGCCAGAAATAAACCCACCAATATCAGGTAGGTAGCGAATGATTTCATGGACTTATCCATTAAAAAAGACCAGCGTAAGGAGAAACCAGGCGACCCAGTCGAAACGCCATTCAGGGAAGTGCCGTAATCCTTCTCTGAAAGACTTCGACAGAGCCATTTTTGTGAAATACCCACCCCGTTCCATACTCGTATTTGCTGTTAATAAGCTGACTAAATGGCCCTAAAATTGGGCAAAAATCCGGCCTTATTTAATCAGATTGGCAAACGGGGCCAATCGGGAAGAAACCGGTAGATTTAACTTGATATACGGCAGACTGAGGGCATAAAAAAACGCGTCCCCAGTGGGGACACGTTTACCGTATTTTTAAACAGCTCCAAAAACAAACCCTTTATGTGTGCCGTGGAGTCGGTGGGGTTCCTAATCTCACAAAGGTTCTTAAGCGTTAAACGCCGGGGCAAACTCGTTTTTAGCGAATTCTTCCAGCTTTATTTTACTATATTCAGGCTTGTTTCTGAAGAAATCAGCCTGCATTTTGCCCTCCCGAAGCGACTGCCCCATGGTGGTATAGGCCGTTGCCATTTCTTCATTTAAACCTGCCTGTAGCATTCCCTGCGTGTTCTGATCATCCGGGAAGATAACCCAGGGCATTTCGGGTTTACCAACGGCTTCGCCCAGCACACGGGCAATCTCGGCGCCGGTTCGTTCATCGCTGGCGATATAGCGCACCTGATGACCCGTGAAATCCAGATTCAGCAATTCCTGCAAGGCAACCTCAGCAATATCATCGGTGTGTGTCAATACCAGCGTATCCTCGCCAAAGTTGGCCCCCATGATGCCCATGTTTTTCACCATACCAATCATGCCAAACAGATTATACATGAAGTATGACGGGCGCAGAAACTTGCTGTTCAGCCCTTCGACCTTCGCCAGTTTGTGTTCGGCATCGTAGAGACCATCCACCGGCCCCACGCCTTCGCCCAAATCGGCGCCAACACTGCTCAACAATACGGCAAATCGAACGTCATTAGCCTGAATAGCTGCAATGTAGTTGTCGACAACCTGGTTCTGAAACGCACGCCAGCCCGAAACGCCCCATTTAGCCGGAATGAGCAGATAAACAGCATCGGCTTCGGCAAACGCCTGTTTCAGAAAAGCCGCATCTTCAACACTCCCAATAGCAGCCTTAGCGCCTAAAGCTTCGATAGCGCCCTCATTTTCGGGCTTGCTGGTAATAACGGTAACAGTATGCCCCGCCTGAACGAGTCCTTCGGTAATGGGTTTTCCGGTGTGGCCCAGAGAGCCGGTAATGACGTAATGCATAGTTGGTAGAAATAGGGGTTAATGAATCATGTAAAATGAATCATGTAAAATGAACAATAGGAATCAGCAGCATTGTTGATTGTCCATTGTTCATTAAAAAAGCAGCTTCCAGCCGTTGAAAAACAGGTCTTTGCCCGGCTGCCCTGACCAGTGATGTTGATCGGTTGTCGCGGCACTTGTTTCGTCGGCTACGGGCAACGTGACCGCTTTCTGCACAACAACTGCCGAAATGCCCTTCTCCGCTAATGAGCGGCAAATATCTTTTGTGTTTTCTGTTACGTGTCCACTGGCAAACCCTACCGTTTTCTCGTTTGTTTTCATGGCTGTTGATTGAGTTGTATGTGCAAACAATTTTAGTAACAAATTAAGTATCAGGCTCTATCGCCCAGTGCCTGAGCGGCTTTGAAAACCTGTTGCGTTAGCTGGCAAACGTTGGTTTCGCCAATCACCTGCGAATAGCGTTGGCCTACCCGGCTCCAGGCTTCAGCAATTTCGGGCTGTAGGGCTTCTCCTTCAGCAGTTGGGTATATCAGCGTTTTTTTGCCTTCCGACTCCCGCCGAACTAAGCGTTTCTGTTCTAATTTTTCAACTAACCGGGTAATGGTCGATGGAGTCAGGTATAAGGTTTCGCTTAGTTCCGTTGGGGTTATACCGGGCTGAGCAACCACCTCGCAGAGCAGATAAGCGTGTGAGTAGCACATACCCAGACGACCAAACTCTTCGTCGCCAATGGCCGTGATGGCGCGGGCCAGCGCGTTGGCTGAAAACAGCAAACAGGCACTGTACCGGGTCACGGCTTTCTCTCCGTCAGCTACAGCAATTGTTTTTTCAATGTTCATGGTGTCCTTTGCCTTACGGTCAGGACAAAGGTAAAATAGGATAGTTGTATGTGCAAACAAAAGTTCTAAAAATTTTGGAATGGCCATACCAATGCCTTTCCTGATGCTGACACAACCTGAGCTATGAATGCCTGCCTGGCTTCGGTGCAGTATATTCGGTCATTTATGGCCGGAGCAGCTTCGGCCTAAACCAAATTTTCGCGTTCTTTACGGTATGTCTAAACGCAGCGTAGCTCTAATCGGAGGGGGTAATATTGCCGATAACAACCATATTCCAGCCCTAAGAGGCTTGCCTGACCGGGTTGAGATTGTAGCGGTTTGCGGCCGCGATCTGGCTAAAGCCCGCGCCTTAGCCAACAAACACGGCATTCTCCATGCGTTTGACAATACGAAGGAACTTTATCAACAGTGCACGCCCGATGTTGTGGTTATCAGCACACCCAATTACCTGCACCATCCACAAACGATTGAAGCGCTGACGCACAATTGCCATGTTTTCTGCGAGAAACCACCCGCACTGACTGCCCAAAACGCCCGCGAAATGGCCAGCCTGGCGGTTGAAAAGAACCGCATACTGGCTTATAATTTTCAACTTCGGCAGTCAGCCGAGTGGGCGTTATTGACACGTTGCAAAGTCGATGGACTACTGGGTGACATTTATCACATTAAGGCCCACTTTCTGCGCCGGCGAGGCATACCGGGCTGGGGTTATTTTACCAATAAGGCCATGCAGGGTGGTGGGGCGCTCATCGACCTCGGCGTTCATGTGCTCGACCTGGCCCTTTTTGCCTTAGACTACCCAACCCCCGCGCAGGTGCTGGGCAATACCTACGATTTTATCGGCAAAACGGGCGGGAAAGGGCTACTGGGAGCCTGGAATCCACAGACCTTTGAGGTCGACGATGCAGCAATGGCCTACCTGTCGTTTCCCAATAAAGCGTCCATTATGCTATCGGCCTCGTTTGCGCTCAACACCCAGGCCGACAAAGACCGCAATCTGGAAATTTTTGGTACGAAAGGGGGCGTTAAGCTGTTTCCCTTTACGCTTCATACCGAATTGATGGGTGAACTGGCCGATATTCGATTTCCGTATCTCGAAGAGGTGGATATGCAACGGAAGAACACGGAGGCATTTCTGGATGCCTGCGAAGGAAAACCCTCGAACGTATGTACGGCCCAACAGGGTGCGATTTTGCAGGAAATTGTCGAACGCATTTACCAGTCAGCGGAGGCTAAAGGTCAGCTTTAGTCTGCCTCTATCCGGCCTGCCGAATGGTTGGTTCGCCAATGCCTGAACTACCTGCCCAACGGCATAATCGGGTTCGTGATGGTGGCTATTTCGCGGCTGTGAGGTCAAGCCTGAGCACGACAATTAACGCGCTGGCGGCTGTGACAATGGAAGATTTTATGATTCGTGCCTGCAAACTCACCGAACCGCAAACCTGGGTTATTCGCAGTGAGCCAACGCCTTATCGGTTTTTGTTTTTACTTCCTCGGCAAATGCACCTCGGCCATCATGCACCGCGCCGAACCGCCCCCGTTGCCTTCAATCATCGACAGGTCGAAGTGAATCAGGGTGGCATAATCGTCTAACTGATCGAGTTGCTTCGCGGTCAGTGACTCGAAGGCACGGGTCGACATGACCAATAGTTTCTGGCCCTTCTTCGTCTTTACCATCAGCATATTGCCCGCAAAACTGGCCATCTGCTGGAGCGAAATATCGATGACGCTTTTGTTCAGCTTTTCGAGTTCCTGACGCACCATCAGCCGTTCGTCGGGATTGCTGATAGCCGACAGGCACACCACCGCGAACATATCGCCGATGCACATCAGCACATTGGTATGATAGATAGCTTTTCCATTCGCATCGGCAGTCTCGAAGGAAACAATGCGGTAGCCCGTCTGACGGCTGAACTCGGCCAGCACATCGGGGTGCGTTCGGGGCGACAGGCAGGCAAAGGCCACGCGGTTCATCCGGTCGAGGATCATACTGCCCGTGCCTTCCAGAAATTTCCCTTCCTGCTCAAAATGGGTCAGGTCAACAACTTTGGCCACATGAAACCGCTTGCTGAGGTCATCAATAATATCCTGCCGACGTTCGAGCCGCCGGTTTTCGGCTTGCATCGGGTAGAGCACAACGGTTCCGCTGGCGTGAAACGACACCCAGTTGTTGGGAAAAATGGAGTCGGGCGTGTAGGGGTCGATGGTATCGTCATACACCATTACGTCCACGCCCAGTGCCTGGAGCTGTCGTGCCATCTCATCGAACTCCCGCCGGGCATCGTCCTGGGCTACGTCTTTCGTTTGCGCGGCCAGTTTAATGTCCTGAAACGCATTCGAGTCAGCCGTTTCGGTGTTGAAACCGAAATTAACCGGACGAATCATTAAAATACGGGAAGTAGCCTGTGATTGCATGAACAAATTGCCGTTTGTGGGTCAGTACGTAGGTAATTCGACCGAAGCCGCGTACTGTTTTTGCGAGCAAGTTAATACAATCCGGCTATTTGTTCAATGGGCTGTTGGGTTTGCAAAAAGCTTAGAAGCTATTGACGTTACCGGATTCTGGTAACTGCGACCGATATACACCGCCCTGTCAGACATTGGCCATGCATATAAATTAGATTAGCGCCTTCCCGATCCCATAACTTGTTCGGCGGGGGAGGCAAGGTTTCCCAGGTACTGGTACCAAGATTATATCCGTAAAATGTGTCGCCCCCTGCAGTAGCGTAAATCTTGTTACCATCGGTCGTTATACTCCAGATATCAAAAGGAGCCTCAACCGGAGATGTTCCGGGAAGAGTAGTCCAGGTGTCGGTAGCTATCGTATAGCGGTAGAGCTGGTCACTGGTTCCCAGCACATAAATGTAATCCTTAGTCGTGGCTGATAGCGATCTTAAGTTTCCGGGAGGGGTCGCTTTCGGCAAAAAACTCATACTACTTTCATCCCAGAGCGCGAATGAATTACCTTGAATACCATACAGCGAAGAGCCAGCCGCGACAAGGGCATAAACCTGGGCAACCGTAGACAAACGGGTGATCGAATCTGATTGCAGGTTACGTCGATAAAAGGCATACTGTAAACAGCCAGGGTTTAGTGAATCAGGGGGGGTACAGAATTCTGATAAAAAATAGTAAAAATTAATGCCTGTTGCGTTAAAAATCGGGCCTGTTCCTACTATCGGTCGTTTATCAGGTAAAGCTTGCCAGCCGTTGCCTGTGTGCTGTTTGGCGAAATCGTACCGAAATAACTGAACTGATCCTCGCTTAGGTTCAGTTATCCCACTTGTATAGATATAAGTACTATCCGTGAACAGTGGTTTAGAGCCATCGAAAAGAAAAGGAATATTACTCAGAGACGCCCATTTATTCGTAGGAATATCATATCGGTAGAAACCACGGGTACCTGTTACTCCCTGCTTAACATAAATCTGGGCGTTGGCTTTGGAAAAGACACCTATAAATAGTAGCAATAGTCCAACCAAACAACCTGATCGAATGAGGGTTGGCCGTAATTTTTCTGTAAAACGTACACTTAATTTCATAAAGTCTTATAGCGGTTAGTTAGCGCTCGTCCTGGCGGAACAAAGCAACTAATCTCAAGCAAATTTTGTGCCTGATAACACGCTAATTTCCGACAAATAATTATACGATTTTAAGAAGGTATAAACCAGACACAAATCGTCTAAATGCCTTTTTTCAAACCTGTGCCCTGATTAATGAATGAGCCATCGAGGATCGTGGCATAGATTTTGAATAATGGGCAGGCTTGTCAAACTTCCTCCCGCAGCAGGGGCAAACTCATGCAGTGCGAGCCACCCCGTGCCCGGCTCAGCTCGGCGGAAGGCAGCATGATAAAGGTGTTCTGAATGGTTTCGGGCGAGGATTCCCCGCGCTCAAAACGCGCCAGCAGTTTAGCCGCTCCAATCACCTCAAACCCGGCCGCCCGGAAGGCATCAGCCGTTTTTTCGTTCCGGTCGTAGCCCACCACAACGCCATCTTTCAGGGCCAGCAGGTTGCAGGAATCTGTCCACTGCTCCCGCGCGCCGAACGGAAACTCGTTGTTCCCCGAATAAATGAACTGTACGGGTTCAGTAGCGCCGAGGTCGTTTTTGCTGATGTCGGACAGCAGGTCTTCGAGGTTTTCGATTTCGATGGGTTTGTGCTCTAGGCCTTTGATGAACTGAAGAATTTTCAGGTCTTCCGACACGTCTTTGGGTGCAAAAAAGTGAATGACATCGCGTTTTTTGGCTTCGTCGCCTGTGCGGGCCAGCGACCCAAGCAACACCCATATGTTCCGCTTCACCTGCGTGAACACGGTGTCGATGTGCATGTAATCACGCTTTTTAGGAATCTTGAGAATGGTAACTGTGTCCACTATGTTTTTGCTGAACACTAATCGCATCACCTGCTGGGCGGCATAGAGCGTCGTGCGTTCGCTAACCCCAATCATCAAATGGCGTTTGGCAATCATCATCACGTCGCCCCCTTCGAGTGTTGAGCGGGTTACGTCGCGGTTAGTGTCGGCATCGGTCATCAAAAAGGCGTGTTCATTGTCGGGAATTTCAATGATTTTGTCCTGATAATCAGCAAACAGCGGGTGATTGAAGAAGATATACTGCGCTAACAGGGCCTCGCGGGTGCGGGCCAGTTTGGCGGGCTTATTAAGCAGAATATGGTCGTTGATAACGATGCCGATGTCGCGGGTAAAAATGAAATTCGGCAGGGGCGCAAACAGCATGGTCAGGTTGGGCAGCGACCCCGAAATCATGATTTTAGCCAGTTCAGCGGGTTCATACTGATTGAGTTCCTGCTGGGTGCGGAACGGCGTTCGTTCGATGCCACAGATGGCGGCAATCAGCCGGGTACGAATGACCTCGTCGGCCAGAATATCGGCCAGAAGAACCTGAATATCAACGACTTTGTCTGATTTAAAATAAGTGGGATCACCGGGCTTAAAAAACGAACGGTCCGAGTCAGGCCCGAGTTGATCGACTTTACCCCGCACCTTGTCGGGGTCCAGAAAATACAACAGAATCTTAACGTAGTAATCGTATTCGTCCCGGCGCATCATGTCCAGATGCACGATGTCTTCAAAGAGCCAGTCCTGCGCTTTCGACGGCACCACTTTGCCCAGCCCCCGGTCGGGGCTATGAATCAGTAACCGGCGAAGTGTGCCAATCTCCGACGAAACGTGGATGCGCGGGGTATTGGATTGAGACGAATTTTCAGCCGGATTTATTTCGGTAACAAAGGCATTTTGTTCATTTTTCATACAACAGAAGAGACCCGGCCTTTGGCACCGGGTTAGGCTTGCAAGGTACGGGTTTGGGTGAGTAAATAAAAAGTGGCTTGACCGGTCTGCTGAGGTATACGAGTGGGCAGTCGTTAATGAGTGAGACGCACCGACGCAGGCCATCAGCTTCGACCCTGGAGCCTGTACCGGAACGGTGATAAAACGGCTTCAGTCACACAGAGTTAACGTTTACGTTACAGCCTGTTAGTTATACTTTTTTACTATTGTATTACTTACAAATCACTACTATTTTACTTTTATGAGATAGTAGGTGGTAATAAGTTATAGTGTTGGCACAAGTTTTGATAAAGTAATCTATTTTTTGAAAAATATAGGTTACAATAGCCTATTCTATGCCGTATGGGCTGATTTATACTATAAACTTACGATTAGCCAATAAATGGCACATTGTTTGTCACTATACAGTTGATTTGTCACTATTTAGGTACGCGTTATTAAATCTACACAGGCTACATGAAACTGATTGCTACACTTTCCCAACTACCACCTACCTCGTTGTGTATGATTCTGGACTTCATAAACAAACTAACAGGAAGCAGGCCAGTAAGTAAACATCATTTCGGCACCAGCATGCCACTTACCCCATCGGTTATCCGCTACTAAGCGCAGACCGACTTTCCCCTTTTACAAACCACATTACCAGTCAATTACCTAACCCAATAATGGTAGGGAAACGTACCTATCAGGTACGTTTCCCTGTATTATGTCACCGTTTTATAAAATTATATGATAAATATGTACACACTAACAAACAGATTAAGTTATTGGATAACGCTGGTTATCCTATGCAGCATTTCGTCGGTTGTACAGGCACAGTCGTGCTCAATCAACATCAATCAGGTCACCGTTTCGGGATGTTACTCCGTAAGTGGCGCTAATCAGGCTACTGTCAGCGTAGAAGTGGCCTGGTCGAATGCGCCTGCTAACGACTACATTGTCGTCTCGACCGGGGCGCAGAGCCGAACCATTACGCCAGGCCTGATTTCGGTCACGTATCCGCAGGTAGTGGGTAGCCTTACTGGCCAGACGACCATTGTGACACCCCAGGTCGTTGCCTTCGAGGTAGATGCCAACGGGGCAACCGGGTCGATTACCGCGACTTTTGTCAACAACCCTACCTGCCAGACCACCAGCTCCTATACGGCTCCACCAGCCTGCCCGCCAACGGCCTGTGCGGGCACCAACCTGGGCGGTATGGTTTTTAAGGACTTCAACGACAATGGCCTGCACGAAGCGGGCGAGGGTGCCGGTTTGCCGGGATCTACGGTAAAAGCCATTGCCTGCGACGGCACTGTCTATTCAACCACCACCGACGCCTACGGCCGTTATAGCCTGCCCGTGCCAACGGGTAAATACCCGGTCCGGGTCGAGTTCAGCAATGTTATGTCTCCGTTTAATTTAGGTGTTAATGGGGCCGATTCGCGCTCAACCGTTCAGTTCGTTAACGGGCCCGACTGCACTGTTGATCTGGGCATTTTCAACCCGCTCGATTACTGCTCGAACACGCCCCAGATTTTTGTGCCCTGCTACGTCAATGGCGACCCGTTGATAGCGGGCAGTTCGGCTGCAGAATCCCCGGCATTTGTTAGCTTTCCCTATGGTGTTTCATCCCTGACGTTCGAGGGTGAGAACATGCTGGCGCTGGCCGGTCAGATCGGTACGACCTGGGGCGTGGCCTACAATAGAGCAACGAAGAAAATTTTCCAGAGTGCCGTGCTGAAACGCCACGCGGGTCTGGGACCGGCGGGGTTAGGTGGTATCTACGTAACCGACTTTACCAATCCAGGCTCGTCGACGACCACAACGTTTCTGAGCGTATCGGATATAGGCATCGACGTGGGTACCATTGCCAGTAATGCAGACCGGGGGCTACCCGGCGATAAAACCCAGTCCAGCTACGACCCACAGACCTTTAGCCAGATCGGCAAAATCGGGATTGGCGACCTCGAAATAACTGAGGATGGCAACAAGCTCTGGCTCATGAACCTGAACGACATGAAGTTGTACTCCATTGATATAACCCGGTATAATCAGGATGGCACAACCAAGCCGACGGCTGCCAATGTCAGTTCGTTTGCCGTACCGGCCAGTTGCACCAATGGCTCGTTCCGCCCCTGGGCGCTGAAAGTATACAATGGTAAAGTCTATGTGGGGGGCGTTTGCGACGCGCAGACATCGGGCAACAAATCGGACCTGCGGGCGTCGGTCTACGAACTCAACGGCTCCACATTCACCCAAATCTTCGACTTTCCGCTTACTTATCCCAAAGGGTATCCGGCCAGAGCCAGCCTGAACATAACCGGCTGGTTTCCCTGGACGGATACCTTTACTGACCTGCTGGATGGCACCAATCTGCGCCACCCGGTTCCTATTTTCACCGACATTGAATTTGATGTCGATGGCTCCATGGTGCTGGCCTTTGGCGACCGCACGGGCTTTCAGGGTGGCGACAGGAATTACCGCCCCGACGATTTGACCAGCACCACGCTTTACCAAACCAACTCACAGGCAGGTGATGTACTCCGGGCTTACTATTCCAATGGGGCATTTGTTCTGGAAAACAACGCCAAAGCCGGACCAGCCACCGGCTACGGTACCGATAACGCCCAGGGACCTGGCTTCGGCGAGTTTTATAACGACAACTGGATTCAGGAAAACGGAACTGTTCTTTACCACGCTGAGAATGCGATGGGTGGTCTGGCCCTGAAGCCGGGATCAGGTGAGGTTGTCGTTACGACCGTTGACCCGGTCGATCAGCACCCCTTTGCCGGGGGTGTGCGGTATCTGAACAACACAACGGGGCAGGTAACCGGCTCCTACGCCGTCTATATTACGCGGGGACCGGATGGCAGCCCAAACCCAGGTACCTTCGCCAAAGCGACCGGCTTAGGCGACATTGAATTAAGCTGCAACACCATCACACTGCTTGAAATTGGTAACCGGGTGTGGCAGGACAATGACCTCGACGGCGTACAGGATGCCTGCGAACCACCCCTGCCGAATGTAGTCGTTTCGCTCTATAAAAATGGAACCCTCGTGGCCACCACCACCACCGATGCCAGCGGTGAATATTATTTCTCCAGCAAAAGCAAACTCACTATCGGCAACTGGAACGGCACCGATGCCGACACAGCCCTGCTCGACAATACGGCCTATCAGGTTGTGTTTGGGAGCACACAATTTACCAGTAACCGACTAACCGTGGATGGTAAACCCTATGTGCTGACGCAGGCCAATAGCGCCACTACGAACGCGAACGACAGCAATGACTCCGATGCGCTGGTATCGATCCTATCCGGCGTTACGGCTCCGATTATCAGCCTGACAACGGGAGCGGTAGGGCAATCCAATCATACCTATGATGCCGGTTTTTATCCATTGGCCAGTTTGGGCGACTTCGTCTTCGAGGATGCCAACCGCAACGGCCAGCAGGATCCGGGCGACCTTCCAATTCCCGGTGTAACAGTGACGTTACTCTCCTCAGGGACGGTTGTAGCCACCACCACCACCAATGCGTCGGGCCTATATTCCTTCACGGGGCTGACACCGGGCGTACCGTATTCGGTCAGTTTCACAGCTCCGGCAGGCTACACCGCCACGCTCCAGAACACGGGCAACGACGCGAAAGACTCGGACGGCAATCCGATGACGGGCCTGACGGGCACCTATAGCCTGACGGCCGGTGAGAACAATCCCACCATTGACATGGGCTACGTTCGGCCTGCGTCATTAGGAAATTTCGTCTTTGTCGATACCAACAGAGATGGGCTGCAGGACGCAGGGGATACGCCGATTCTGGGCGTTGTGGTTACGCTGATCAGTAATGGTACCGTTGTAGCCACCACGACCACTAATGCGTCGGGCTTGTATAGTTTTACCGGCCTGACTCCCGGCGTACCCTACTCAGTGAGTTTTACCACGCCAACAGGCTACACCGCTACCACATCGAACACGGGCACCAACGATGCCATTGACTCTGACCCAGTGGGTGGCATTACCGCCCCGGTAACGCTGACTTCGGGCGAAAACAACACGACCCTCGACGCGGGCTTCTACCTGAAACCAGCCGGTTTGGGTGACTTCGTCTTCGTAGATGCCAACAAAAACGGCGTGCAGGATACGGGTGAATCGCCCATAGCCGGAGTAACCGTCACGCTCTATACCAATGGGGTCGTCTCGGCCACCACCACTACGAATGCCAGTGGGTTGTACTCCTTCACGGGTCTGACACCGGGTAGCAGTCTGTCGTATTCGGTGGGCTTCAGTGCTCCCGGAGGCTATACGGCCACAGCGGCTAACCAGGGCAGTGATGATGCGAAAGACTCCGACGCCGATGTGCTTACGGGTCGGACTCAATCCGTTACGCTGGCGCCGGGCGAGTTTAACCCCACCCTCGATGCGGGCTTCTATATCCCGTCGGCTTCGCTGGGCGATTTTGTCTTTGTCGATACGGACAAAGATGGGTTGCAGGACAGTGGCGAACCCGGCATTCCCGGCGTCGTGGTTGTGCTGCTGACTGGCACCAACACACCCGTTGGGTCGACAACCACCAATGCGTCGGGCCTCTACAGTTTCACAGGTTTAACGCCCGGCATCCCTTATTCGGTGAGTTTTGTGAGTCCGGCGGGTTACACCAGCACTTCGGCCAATCAGGGCGGCAACGATGCCCTGGATTCGGACGCTGACCCGCTCACGGGCAAGACGCAGAGCGTAACATTAGCGCCCGGCGAGAACAATCCCACTTTAGACGCGGGTTTCTATCTGCCCACGCTACCCAACGCAAGTTTAGGTGATTTCGTGTTCGAAGATATGAACCGCAATGGTCAGCAGGATACGGGCGAGCCGGGCATTCCTAACGCAACGGTGACGCTGATCAGTAATGGTACCGTTGTGGCCACCACGACCACCAATGCCAGTGGTCTGTATTCCTTCACGGGCCTGATCCCCGGTGTCCCCTACAGCGTGAGTTTCACCGCCCCGCCAGGGTATACAGCCACTGTCCAGAATTCGGGTAACGATGCCGCCGACTCCGATGGTAACCCAGCTACCGGCCTGACGGGCACCTATAGCTTAACTGCCAATGAGAACAATCCGACCGTCGATATGGGCTATTACCGGCCAGCGCCAATGCTGAGCATCGATAAACTTGTGGATAAGACCAAAGCGAAACTGGGCGATGTGCTAACCTATACGCTGGTACTGACCAATACGGGTACGGTTCCTGCCACTAACGTAGTTGTGCGGGATTCAAGTACAGCAGGACTTGCTTACGTAGCCAATTCGGCCACGGCTCCGGCTGGCACCACCTTCACCCAGGGAAGGCCCATCAGCACCTGGACGGTAGCAAATCTCCCAGCCGGTCAACGCCTGACGCTGACCTTCCAGGCCATCGCCGACAGTTCAGGGATTCTGTACAACCGGGCCACTATCCCCGGCGATACGGCCACCGTCTGCACCTCTATTCCCGTCAAGGTCTGCGCTGGGGAGGTCTTTACCGTCGAGTTAACGGCTGCATCAGGACGTACCTCCTACCGCTGGTTCCGCAATAATGTTGAGCTTGCCGGTCAAACCACCAACGTACTCAGCGTGACCTCCACCGGCACCTATAGCCTGGCTATCGACAACCAGACGGGTCTGTGCCCCGACTTTAGCTGCTGCCCCTTCATCGTTGAAGCCGATACGCTGCCCACCTTTGTGGCAATGGCCCTGCCCGGCACTTGCACCGGCAGCACCCCCCAGGCCACTGGCAAACTGGTGCTGAGCCAGTTTCGCCCCGGCTATACCTACCAGTATTCGCTGGGGACCGACTTCAACCCGGCGGCTTCGCTGTCGGGGGCGGCCCAGCCCATACCGGGCAGCGGGGTTTTGGTAAGTACTTTGGCTAATCCGACTACAGCCCAGGCCTACACGGTGCGGGTCTACAACTCCTCGGGCTGTTACACTGATGTGACAGTAGTTTTACTGCCCACCGTTTGCGAGTGTCCGGCACCGGTATGTGTGCCCGTTGTCGTTAGTCAGACTAAGCGGGCTAAACGGATTGGTGATGTTCGCTAAAGAGCAGTAAACCTATTGGTGACATGTTTTTCACAAAAAGGCCCTCCGACGTAACGGAGGGCCTTTTTGATGCTTTTTGGGAAACTGTCCAGGTTAACATATATGGCTTTCTGCCGCGTTAGAATACGCATGTTGTCTATCGCACATAGATCAGCCACTATAATCGGCTGGTGAGTCAAGTGTAAATAGCGCGTTTAATTAAACAGAGCTAAAAAATTTTTGAATAATATATATATACGATTGTACTTTTTCAGCAATAAGTTCTTAAAAACCCTTTCAACTTACTGATTATACTTGAGGCTACTGATTCTGGCATGTTATTTGGGATGTAAACGAATGTTACAAATAAGCTATTATGTGTAGCAATTTCGTATGAGAAAATATACCACAAAACGGTTTTCAGAAACATCTTTAGTAGTATTTGTTACCAAATTCATAGTTTTCTATGGATTGAACGAGTATTTATCCTATCCTTCGCAAGCATTGAGTCACGTTAAAGAACTCAATCGCGGAGTAAAGTCATTAAACTGGCTTTTGGTAGTTTCTCTAAGCTTACTGATAAGTATAGAAAGTCATGTCTGGGCGCAGGGTTCTCCAGGCACTCAGCTTGAACTGACAAAATCAGTTGATAAGGCAAAGGCCAGCCGGGGCGATCAGCTTACCTATAAACTCACACTGACCAATAAAGGCACGGCATCTGCCAGCAATGTTACGGTTCGTGACTCAAGTTCTACCGGGCTTCGCTATGTCACCAACTCAGCAACACCACCAGCAGGAACAACCTTCACGTCTGGCATACCGACCAGTATCTGGAAAGTTGGTACAATCAGCGCGGGGCAAAGCCTGACGCTGACCTTCCAGGCCATCGCCGACAGTTCGGGCGTTGTGCATAATAGAGCGACCATCCCCGGTGACACTGCCCAGGTCTGTACCTCCGTGCCTGTTAAGGTATGCACGGGCGATATATACACATTCGAACTGATGGTTAACCCCGGGCGTAGTAGCTACCGCTGGTTTAAGAATGATACGGAGCTTGCCGGTCAAACCACCAACGTACTCAGCGTGACCTCCACCGGCACCTATAGCCTGGCTATCGACAACCAGACGGGTCTGTGCCCCGACTTTAGCTGCTGCCCCTTCATCGTTGAAGCCGATACGCTGCCCACCTTTGTGGCAATGGCCCTGCCCGGCACTTGCACCGGCAGCACCCCCCAGGCCACTGGCAAACTGGTGCTGAGCCAGTTTCGCCCCGGCTATACCTACCAGTATTCGCTGGGGACCGACTTCAACCCGGCGGCTTCGCTGTCGGGGGCGGCCCAGCCCATACCGGGCAGCGGGGTTTTGGTAAGTACTTTGGCTAATCCGACTACAGCCCAGGCCTACACGGTGCGGGTCTACAACTCCTCGGGCTGTTACACTGATGTGACGGCGATGCTCATGCCATCGACCTGTTGTAGTGTAAGTGTAGTAGCAACCGCCGGACAGTGTACAACTGCAACAAACACCTATTCTTCAACGGCAATCGTAAAACTGACAAACCCCACGACGGGCACGCTGACGATTACGGATGGGCCAATCAGTCAAACATTTGTTACAACCGCTGCAAGTAGTGCTACTTACACCGCAACTTTCAGTGGCATCGCTTCGGACGGAAGTAGTCACAGCGTGACGGCCAGTTTGCCCGGTTGCGGTAGCACGACAACCACCTACACCGCCCCGGCCTCCTGCTCAGCTCCTGCCCCCCCAGGCCTGGCCCTCACCGTTGCCGACCCAGGCCTGTGCCAA